>JAYUFI010000933.1:0-24775 GCA_043738805.1 Planctomycetaceae bacterium
CGTTGCCCGATTCACCTTCCATGCGCAGCACGGCTTTGTTGCTGTAAACAGTGAACGTGTCGGCTCCCTCTCCGCCCGTGGCCGTCAGCGGATAGCTGATGCCGCGGCTGAGCCAGCCCCGCGTGATTTTTAACAGCGCAACCTCGTCGGAGTGCGACGTGAGATCAATGTTTTGCGTGTCGTCCGCGACACTGCGCGAATCGATCGAACTCAGGACTCCGCTGGGGTCAAAATAATTGCCCGACCAGATGTTCTTGCCATTGGAATACTGGTAGCCGTTCAAGTTCGTACCGAAGACTTGGCCAATCTGGAACGTATCCTTGCCGATGCCGCCGTCGAGCGTGGTGATCGTGCTGTTGTCATCGACGTAGAACTCGTCGTCGCCGTTGCCGCCGCTCACCAGCAAGCGGCCGTTGATGCTGCTGTCGTAGTTGATCCGCTCGACCGTCGTCGCGTACTGCGGTCGGTTGTCCGCATCGAGACCAGTCTTCGTCAGCGTGGCCACGAAGTGCTCACGCAACAGAAAGACGTCGCTCGCCGTCGTGCCGTTGATCGTCAGCGTATCGGCTCCGTCATCCGGTGCGCCGGTGTCGTGCATGTTGACGATGTAGTCGGTGCGGTTGCTGGAAACATTGACGATGTAAGTATCGGTGCCCCCTCGACCATCAACGTCGATTGTGTCACGCACGATCTGCGAGCCGCCGATCGGATCGTGATTCGGCCGGTCATGCGACGTGGTCACTGAAGGCAATTGATCGAGAATGAATGTGTCCTCTCCCCCCGCCAGTCCGTCCTGATCGCCGAGCAATCGAGTGTGGCCGACCAACGATTGCGGGCTGAGATAGATCCGATCGCCGTCACGTTGCCCCGCCATGATGATCGAGGTTGCATTCAGGCCGCCGAGAATGTCGATGTGCGTTCCAATGCCGAGGTCGGCATCCCCGAAGTCTCCATAAATTTCGAGATAACTCAGTGCTCGGACGGTCGCCCCTTCTTCGACGAGCACGTTGTCACCGGCTCGCAACAAAATTCGTCCTTGCAGTGCTTCGATCGCCCCGCCAGAGATGACGATCAAGTCTTCACCGGCTGTTGACGTTTCATTCACGGTCAGGCGGATGTCTCCGGTATCGGAAACCGCCGAGGCGATTCGCAGGAACTCGGTGACTTCGGTGATGTAAATGCTGTTCGCGGCATGAGCCGTCAGCGTTGAACCGCCGGAGAAATGCGTGTTGATTTCGAGATCGTTGCTCGACGTTCCGATCGCGCCATGCTGGGCAGTCAAGTTGATGTCGTTGCCGTTGACGTCGCTCGCCCCGTCATTGTCGATGTCGAGAATCGAACCGTCCGCAACCAGCAGCACGTTCGACGTGCTCGACGTGATCAGGCCGACGTTCAAGTCGCCAATTCGCTCGGTCACAACCACGACCTGTTTCGCCGTCGCATCGACCTTGCCAGTAGCGGAGAACGACGAATCCACATCCAGCGGCGTATCGAGCGTGCCGATCGTTCCGTTGACGGCGACAAGATTGATGTAGTTTCCTGTCACGTTGGCCGGAGTGTCGAGTATGGCCGCGAGCAATGAATCGGTCGCGGACAAATAGACGTCCCCGTTGGTCGCCTTGATGCGGTCGGTGTTCAAGTTGCCCAAGGCATTCATGAAGACGCTGTGACCAGCCAGCACGTTGACAGCTCCGCTGCTCTTCACGTCGAGGAAGTTCCCCAACGCTCCGACATCCGTGCCGGCCGTCAGGCGGATCGTGGCCGCTGTGACGTTGGCCAACGGCGAGTCGTGATCGTCAAACGCATCGAGAATCGAACGCTGTGCTTGCAGATTCACGTCGGTCGCCGAGGCGATCGAGCCGGCCACTAAGTCCCCTTGTTGGACGACGATCTTCACGTTGCCACCAGCGTTGACTTGCGAGACGAAGAGGTCCGAGATCGACTTCGTCACGCCGTTGATGGTCGCGCTGGAGGAGACCTGCACGATGTTGAGCGGTCCCGTGACCTCCGCGGAGAACGGGCTGGTCGGTGCCATTTGGAGTCGCAGCGGGTTGGTCGCATCAACGGCCACGAAACCGCCGGAGATGAGATTGACCGCGCCGAACGTCGTGATCGCCGCAGTTGTTCCGCCGATCATCCGATCGACGATCGAACCAACCGCTTGCAGTCGGACATCGCCGCCGGTTTTCACATGGTCGAGATTGAGCATCCCCTTCGTGCCGAGCGCGACCGTGTTCCCCGCATCGACCGAGACGTTCCCCGTCGTTTCGACATTGATATCGTCAACCCGTTGGAAGGTGACACTGTCCGCCGTCGTTCGATCAGAAACGAGCTGACCGTTGGTGACGGCCACGGTCCCATCGCCGGTGTTGTGGTCGGTGACCAGCCGCTGCCAGCGGGTCGCGTTCGTGTAATCCTCATCGGCCAGCCTGGTCGAACTCGAAGTGCCCAAGAAGCGATACAGGCCGTAGACAGCTTTGTTCGTCTGCGCCAGCACGATGTCTCCATTCGCGATCGACACCGGATCTGTCTGAGTACCGCTGCTGAAGTTCGGCGTGATCCTCTGCCAGAGCGCGGTGTTGCCAAAGGTCTGATGATCGAGCGTTAGGCTGCTGCTCGTTCCGACGTACTGGTACAGCGGATGATGTACGCCGATGATGTCATTGGGAGTGATCTGGCTCAGCAGCGCTTGATCGGCGGCTGGCAGATTTCCAAAACCGTTTGTGAGGTCCAACGTCTTGGGAGCGGTCAGATTGCCGACGTTGCTTGCCACGCCGTGCGCATCGAGAACGATGTTGGTCCCAATGATATTCGGCGTCTCGCTGCTCGTCGGTTGCACGACGAAGCCGGCGGGGAAGGCGTTGTCGGGATAGACCGCATTGAAGACGCTCGCTGCCACCGGGAACTGAACTGACCCGCTGGCGAAGGTGCGAGCGTCGATCTTCGCCTGACGTTCGGCGACGGTGAAGGTGAAGACGTAATCGGGATCATACTGCGCCGCACCGATGCTCGAATGGAGGCTCGTGTATTGGGAACCAACCGATTGCGAAGCGTTGTAAACGCTCGCCGTGTAGTTGTAGCGCAGCAGTTGGAAGTTCGACGCCGCTCCGGTGAGCTGAATGTCGATGGGCACGGCAGGGCCGGCAATCGCCGCATCGAAGCGAGAGGTCGCCAGCTTGATCGTGTTCGCATCGACGACGATCGCGAAGTACTCGGAACCGTTGTTGAGGTTCGTTTGGCCGGAAGCCGCCCCGATGTATTGGAACACCTTGCCGTTGGCCGCGCGGACCACTTGATTCGTCTGCAAATTCACGCGGTTTGTCGGCGGATGAGCGAGGTCGAAGTTCGCGATGACCGTCGTCCACAGCGTAGTGTCGTAGAAGTCGGTCGCCGCGAGGTCTACGGAACCGATGGCAGCAACATACTGATGCAGGCCGCCGTCGGCGGTCTTCACAAAGGCATTGTGCGTCAGCGTCGTCACGCCTGCGGAGGTCGCGGTCAGATCGACCGCTGGGACGAGTTCGCTCCAGCGGCTGGTGTTGGTCAGCGTCTCGGTCGTCAGGTCCACGCCGATGCTGAAGAAGACTTGATCGCCGGTCGTGAGACCATGCGGCTGAGCGAAGCTGATCGTGTTGGCATTCGCGTCGATCGCCGAGATGACCAGCGTGGCGTTGACCGTACCGCGAGTCAGATTGCGTTCGGTCTGCCAGTAGCTGTGGTAAAGCTGAGTCTTCGCACTCTCTTCGCCACGAATGGCAGACTCCGCCGCGTTCCTCGCCGCCGCACCGGAGATCGCCAACTGCGCATCGCGTGCGTCGGATTCCGCTTGGCTGGGAGCATGGAACTGATCGAACCACGCATCGACGATCGAACCATCGACAGTGCGGAGCACGACATCACCCGTACGCGATTCGATCGAAGCGAGCGCATCGGTCCAAGCGGTCGGCTGAGCCAAATTGAGATCACCCGATTTCTCGGTGATGTAGATGCCATCCTTCGCCTTCGCCGCGACACCGCCTGTCATCTCGATGTTGCAGTTGACGATCAGCGGCAGGTTGGCGCTGCCGATCCCGCCGTTCGGGGAAAGAATCTGGATGAAGTTCCCTTCGACATAGGAATTCGCATTGGCCGCATGAACTCCATCCGCCGCGTTGATGAAGACTCCGCCGCTGGTGGTCTTGATCACGCCCACATTTAGACTGCTCGGTCCCGACACGCCCAAGACATCAACCTTCACATCACCACCGGCGGCGATATTGAGCGGTCCCTTATCTCCTTCGACGGCCACTCGCACACTGCTGGCGGCGGTGACAGTCGGGCTCACACCGAAGAAGGCGGCCGCTTGCGAGACATTGACTTGGCCGTTGTCGGACGTGACGTTCACTGAGCCATTGGAGATGTTGTCGATGTTTCCCTGAACGTCAACGTCTCCCTTGCTCTGGATCTTGATCTGTGGGGCACTGCTGCCACCCACGAAGCTGATCCCAATCGGTTTGTCGGCAGCGAGGCTGTGCGTGTAGTAGTCCTTCAGACCGATGACCTCGGTCGTGAGGGTGTGAATGGTCTTGTAGCGCAACCAGCCGCCGCCGGTGGTCCATTTCTGGACCGTCGTCGTGGCGTTTCGGAAATTGCTTTGGAAGTTAAAGGCTTGAGTAGTGGCTCCGAGATCTTGCCAGCGGGTGGTATCTTTGTAGTTCTGATTCGGCAGAATGAGTTCGCCGTTGGGCCCTTTGTAAAGATAGTAATGCCCGATCAAGCCGCGATCTGATTGAGGAATTTGGGCACCTAGCCCCGAGAAAATGGCGTAGAGACTCCCGAACAATTGTTGCAATGGGTCGCCGACAAACTTCACGACCGTCGAGTTCTGTGTGACATCGACCGCTTCGTTCCGTTTTCCGACATACTCAATCGTATAGGCATCTCCCGCCATGTAGGCCTGCGCGGTCGTGGTCCCATCCTTGATGACCGCTTCAGATTCGAGCAACGGTTGAGCATCGGTGAAGAAGACGTTCTTCTTGACGATGGTATTGTCATCGACAAGAGCATCGGCAAGCCCATTGTCACCAAGGAGGTTGAAGGACTTCTTCTCGAAATGCGTGACCGTGGTCTGTGTCTTTTCTTGCCCTTCAGTCCAGATGTAGCGCAGTCCTGATTCGGGGACAAAAATGATCGGCGCATCGCTCGCGTAGGTCGCGATCGTCGGCGTCCCGTAGCTGACTGACGAGACAACCGCGTCGCTTCCGCCGACGTTGGTGTTGTTCTGCTGCAGAGTGCCCGTGAAAGTCGATTCGGTGACGGAGCCATCGGGATTGACGACATATTCTTTCTTGAGCGGCCCACCCGATCGGGCGGTGTCCACAATCGTGATTCGACCTTCGCGCTTCGTCGTCGTGTCGATTCGATTGACGATCGTCTTGTACGAGCTGTCGTTCGTGATATCGACGCTGGCATAGCCGTAGGCGACCTTCAATTGGCCGTGGCCGGTGCTCAGGATTTGACCGGCGATGATGATCCGCCCGCCGCTGGGGACGATGTCATCGACAATGATCGCCTGCTTCGCCGCATCGAAGTAGCCAGAGACCGGCACCCCGTCTGTCCCGAAATCAATCCCCGGCCGCGGGTTCCCATTGTTGTCGAGGAACGATTGCGTCCCTGACGGATTAAAGTTGCTCCCGACATGCAGCGTAACCGTCTGCACGCCGCTCTGGATCAGGCCGTTAATGTCCAGGTAGCGGGCCGTGATCGCGATTCGTCCCTGAGCCAAGATGCGATGATTGTCTGTATTAATCGCTGTGTTCAGATTAGCCAGTGCTTGATTGTAGGCTGAGTTCGTTGAGCCGGCCTCAAGTCTTGATAGGTTGCCACCAGTGTTAAAGACTTGCGCCCGCAGTGTCTGGTAATTGATGTACTGCCGCGGGTCTCGGTTGGTATGCAGCCAGTCTTCGGTATTCAGAGTGAAGTCGCGAGCCGATTGGATGTCCACGGCCTTGGCACGAATCTCGCCGGAAACGGTGATGCTGCCGTCTCGGTTGATGATCGTCGCATTGCCCGCTTCGTTGATCAGGTCTCCCACGAGGTAGAGGCCGCGATCCGAGAAATTTGGCACGGTCAGCACATAGCGCGAGAGCGGGCTAAGCGCCTGCTGGGTCACCGAGATGGTCGGTTCGGGAGCATCCGGCGCAGTCGTTTGAGACTGGCCGTTGAAGTAAATGTTCCCCGGCTTGAGCACCGTCAGTTTGCCGTCGATGACTTCAACACGCTTGTTGTCACGGACGATGGTGTCGGCGAGCACGAGGGAATACGGAGTCTGGTTCTTAATCACGATCTCTGAACCCGATCGCGCGGTCATGCGTGACTGAGCGGCCGTAATTTCTCCTTGTTGGTTGGCGTCCGCCTGAATGAAAATTGAACCGGGCGCGGAATAGACCGGCGGCAGATTGATGAAGAGAGTGTCCAGTTCCTTCTTGACGATCGGCGCGATTCCCGGAGTCTCTTGAAGCAATCCGTACTGTCGAAGCGAGTCGTTGACGGAGTCGAGCTGGACCTGATAGCGAGCGACCGCTTCCGCATTCGTTGAGTGGCTGGCGATCCAACTGAGAATCCTGTCTCGCTGTGCGATGAGAAGTCCGCCGAGGTTCTGGTAAGAGATCGTCGGAGCCGCCAGAGAGACCGGCTTGATGACGTAAAACTGATCGTTCAGACTCGCCGCGAAGGCGCGAGTGACATCGCTCTTGTAAACAACCGGCGGCGAATCGGCGGACGTGGAAGTGTTATTGAGAGACGCCTGCGCCTCTTGGATGGACGGCTGCTTCGGGATGCCATTCTGGGTGTCTGCCGGAATGGATGTGTTTGTTAGCTTTGTCCAACGGCTGGTGTCCGCAAAGTTTTCAGTCTCCAGAATCAGCGGATCGCCGTCGGTCGAAGAAGTCTTGTATTGGTAGAAGCTGCCCACATCGCCGCCACCACCCACACGATTGTTCTGCGAGTCCGCGACGACCTTAATCACGGTGCCATTGGTGATATTGAACGTGATTCGCTGCAGATCCAACCGCCCGTATTCGTAACGGACGTCGTTTGGAATCGTGACATTGTCAGACGTGAGCAGTGCGGCCTTCTCGGCATTCGTCAATTCCATTCCGAGACGATTGACAGGCAAGTCTGGCCCGTCGTTGTCGGTGACGGGCTTGAGTAGCACGATGCTGTGCGCGTTCAATCCCGCCTCGATAATGACCGAGCCTCCGAGATTGACGTCATTCGTGCTCGTGACTTTCTTCCCACTCGTGACCGGGAAGCCGTAGGGGATGAGCGAGATATTCAGGACGAGGCCACTCGTTCTGGCGTCATTCGTCAGTCCCTTCACGGCTAGCAAGTTCACGTCTTGCAAGGCGTGAATTTGCGATGTGCCGTTCAGATTGATCGTGTTTCGCTCATTGATCTCGGCCTTCGGATCGGGCACGCTGATGCCGGCAATCGCCAGCGTCGTGATGTCGATGTTGGCCAGTGCGTCGTGCAGGTTCGGCACTCCCGTGCTGTCTCGACCTGCGTAGAGCGACACTTGGCTACCGCGCAAGCTTGAATCGGTCACGTTGATCGTCGCGTCCGCATTCGAAACGGCTGATGCCCTGGCTCCCGCGCCGGCGATTTCACTGGCCGAAAACAAATTCGCGCTGGGACGCAGGCCGGAACCGGTTCGGGTGGTGAGGAAGAGATCGCCCGATTGATTCTCCAGCGTCGCGCCAGTGACGCTGATTTTCGAGTCGGTCTTCGCCGAGATGTCGGAAAGTCCCGCCGAGATGCTGTAACCTGAAACGGTCTCGATTCGTACCGAGTCCACCGCAGTGGCATTCGTGAACGTCTCGATGCGGAAGACGCCGGGGGTTGCGTTGGTCCCCGTGGCTTTGAGTCTGGCACCCGACGCGATGTTCACATTCGCTTGGAAGGGATTCGCGTTGTCTCCGATGACTGTTTCGCTGGCCAGAACATTGATCCCGGCAATGCTCGCCGAGCCTGAACGGAGATTGCTCGAATTCGCGTATTTGTCCTTGGTCAGTTCGTTCTTGGCGGAGATCACAATATTCGTTGCGGTCACATTCGCGTTCGCGCCGACGTCCACATTGGCTTTGCTGAAGTTCTGATTCTTCGCTCCGGCACCCGCTCCCGTGGCAATCGCAAAGGCATAAGCATCCGCTGCGGCATCCGTCCTTTGCGAACTCGTCGAACTCACCGAAACCCCAGTCGCAACGATCGTCGTATTCGCACCGAGCCTCGCGATCGCCGAATTGTCGCTGTAGGTATTCGACTGCGCCCCGGCCACTGCCAACACCGCAGCACCACCAGCCGCCACGCTCTCGGCCACCAAATCATCGCTCGTGCTGGCGTTGACCAGCAGCGAGCCGGCAATCACTTGCGTTCCCTCACCGACCTCGGCCACGACTTCATCGACATTCTTCCCAAGACCAAGTGAAGTGTCCGCGACCATCGCCCCGATCGCAGCAGCACCGAAGGCACCACCGTAGGCTCCTGCCTTGGCTTGATTCTGCGCGTTGGCCGCGATCTCCACCACGCCGTCCGAAATCAATGTCGCTGACCGAGTGAATGCCTTCGTGGTCACTCGAATGTCCGCATCCGCCGTGTTGACGATGAGACCCACTGCCGAACCAGAGACTCCAGCCGTGAACGACTTCGGGATTTTCGCGATGGAGCTGGCCAGTACTTGCGTGTTCGCGGAGTCGATCATCGCGCCCACGATGTTGGCTTCGATGCTGCTGAGGATTTCGTTCTTGACCAGCGCCACTCCAATGGAAGCACCGGGGCTGACCGCCACCGTCACTCCGACGGCATCACCTTCAGCAAACGCCTCCTCGTTGCCACGCACTTGCACATCACCTTGGACATCGGCGTTGATGGAACCACTGATGCGAGCGAGCACCGTGTCATTGATCTTGTTGCGAATATCAATTCCGCCACCGCTGGCACTTCCCAGCCCGCCGGAAATCGAAACACCGACCGCCTCAACCCCGGTGATCCGTGCCTTCGCCATGTCCGCGAGGACCGTGAGATTGCCTCCCACGATGATCGCCTTCGTGGACGCCGCGAGGATTTCGGCGCGGACGTCGTTCTCAATCGAACTGTTGGCCAGTGACGCATTGATCGAACCGGAGCCGAGTCCCACCGCGACTGCCACGCCAATCGAACGGGCCTTCTTGATCTGGACATCGTCCGTCGCCTTGACCACGAGGTCGCCCATCGCGGCAATCGCGGAGTTCTCGACGAGGGCATTGACCTTCGTGCTGTCGCGCGTGGTGGCTTCGGTGCCGCTCCCCGCGCCGGCCCCGCCAATGGAAATTGCGACGGCCACTGAACCGGCGAACGAAGTCGTCTCCAGCGTGTCGGTGGAAGCCGCTCGCGCGGCTACGTCACCCATTGCGGTGACGGTCGAATTCGTGATCTCGGCGATAACCGAGTTCCCCAAAACTCCGCCCGGTCCCTCTGTGCCGATGCGGTTGCGTGCCAATGAAACGCCGATCGAACCCGACGCTCCCGCCAGCCCGCCACTGACCGCCGCCGCGACCGCACCCACGATCGCACTGATCGAAGCCGCACTCTTCGCATCCACGGTGACGTCACCCGCCGACTGCACGACGCTGTTCTCGATGGAAGCCAACACCGCGCTGTTGATCAGATTCGTCCCTTCGGCTCCGGCACCGCTCAACGCGACTCCCACCGTGGCACCCGCCCCGACCGCGACGGACGCAGATACCGACGTGGTGACGATCGTCGCCGTTTCCTCGGCACTGACGGTGACATTTCCAGTCCGAGCGTTGATCCCTTCGTTCGCATCATGGATGTAAGCGCTGACGGCATTCGCGATGTCGTTGCGAGACAGCGCGACACCGATCGAAAGCGCTCCGCCAACTTCGCCACCGACACCCACGGCGATCGACGCGGCACCGGCATCCGCATGGATGGTGGACTCATCCTTCGCCAGCAAGCCAACGCTCGCCGCTTGAATCCCCGCCGCGCCGTCACCGTCGATCGAGGCGCGAATCTTCGTGGCGATCTTGTTTTCCGTCAGCACGCCCGAACCACTGAAAGCGAGAGCCTCGGTTCCCGCCGCAGCAACGGCGACCGAACCCGCTCCCACACCCGCGTTGATCGTCTGCGAAGAGATCGCATTGAGCGTCAACGCTCCGGTCGCGTTCACGCTGGAGTTGACCAAGTAGGCTTGCACTTCGGCCGGGGTATTCGCGCCGACCTCGGTGTTGATCCGGCCGAGGTTCCAGCCGATTAGGTTGCGTGCGACCGCCGCACCGATCGACGCAGCGCCCCCCGCTGAGCTAGCTGCTCCCACGCCGACGGAAACGGCAACGACCGTCGCTTCGATCACTCCGGTCGCCGACGCGACGATGTTCACAGCACCCGCGCTCGTCAGCACGCTGTTTTCGAGGTGTGCGTTGGTCTTGGTCAGGATGACGTTTGTCGACTCCGCACCCGCACCGCTCAGACCGACACCCAAACTGTTGGTTCCTGCGCCGACTGCGATCGAAGCGGCGACCGATACCGCCTTGATCCGCGCGTTGTTGGTGGCACTCACCGTGACACCGCCGACGGTCGTCGAAAAATCGTCGGCGTTCAGGATCGAGGCATCAATCGTGTTGGCGATTTGATTGCGTGCGAGAGCCACGCCAATCGACAACGACACCGCATTGCCGCCGACGGCGACCGCGATGGCCGCCGCTCCGGCACCCGCGTCGATCTTCGACGTGTCCATCGCCACGATCGAAACACTTCCCACATGAATGCCACCTGCGGGATTACCGTTGCCGTCGCCATCAAGGCCGGCCTTCACGTCCATCGCGATTTTGTTTTCCGTCGAGACTCCCGAACCCGCGAGGCCGAAGCCGTTCTGTCCGCCGAGACCGACCGCGACCGATGCTGCAACGACCACGGCATCAATGTCCGGGTTCGCAGTCGCAGTCGCGGAAAGCTGTCCATCGGCAATGATGCTGGAGTTCTTGTAGTACGCGCGGACTTGGCCGTAATCCCGGTTTCCGTTCCCGTCGTAGACAACATCTCCGTGCTCGTCGTATCCGACGTAGTTCTGTGCCACCGCCGCACCGAGTGCCGCCGCGCCGCCGTTCTGACTGCCGAAGCCGACTGCCACGGAAATGGTCGTCACGGTGGCGTCGATTTTCGTGTTGCTCTCCGCCGTCGCGCGGACATCGCCTCCGGCGCGAATCGTGCTGTTCTCGACAAACGCATTCGCATCGCTGAGCGAACTGTTCAACGCCACCGCCCCGCCGCCGCTGATCGCCAGCCCACTTTGAGCCACTGCCGCCGCGACCGAAATGCTCGCGGCCACCGCCACCGCGCTGATCGTGGCATCTTCCTTCGCGACCAGCGTGACGCTCTTTCCCGCCGACGTGACGGTCGAGTTGCTGATCTCGGCGAGCGCGTCGTTGTTGACTTTGTTGAGCGACACCGAGAAGCCAATCGCAATCGCCCCGGCAAGCCCGGTCGTTGAAACTCCGACAGAGACCGCCGCGCCGATGGCGACCGAATGCACTTCGGAAAGGTCTTGGGCCACCAGGAAGATGCCGCTCGCCAGCGGATTCATCGCGTCGTCCGCGAGCACCGTGCTGTTGCGGATCGTGGACTCGATGTTCATGTCCACGAAATTCCGAGTCCCCACGCCAGCGCCGGCCAGCGCACCGGACAGCCCGGCCCCTGTCCCCGCCGCCACCGCGACCGAACCAGCCACGCCGACACCGACGATGTCGGCGGTGGAAACAGAATTGAGCGAAATCGTCCCCGCCGCCGTCACGTTCGAGTTGTCGATGAAACTGCGCACGAAGTAACCGGTGTCCGCACCGATGTCATTGAGAACCACAGCGATGCCAGCCGCCACCGCCACGGTTGAGCCTGTCCCGGTCCCGATGCTCGCTGCAACCGCAACCGTCCCCGCCACGCCGACGATGTCCGTGTTATCTGTCGCGGAGAGCGAAATTCCGCCGGACGGGCTCGTGACATGATTCAACCCACCACCGCAGTTCGTGATGTACGTCTCGATTTCGTTATCGACTTTGTTGACCGACGCTGAACCTGCTCCAGCAATCGCGCCGGTGGTGCTGCTCGATTGCGCGACGGACGTGGCAACGCCAACGCCAAGCGACGAAACATTCGCCTGCGAATCCGCGATGAGATTGATCGAGTCCGTCACATCAACTGCCGAACCGTCGATGTAGGCTTTGATTTTGTTGCGGACCTTGTTCAGCCCCACTCCGACCCCAATGGCGAGTGCGCCGGCTGAGTTCCCTGGAGTCAGGCTGGCTGCGTAGGCCACGGCAACTCCAAAGGCGTCCGCCCGGAGTAGCTTGGTCAGGTCTTTCGCGCTGAGCAAAAGGCCGCCAGCAAACAGGCTCACCACTTTGCTGGCACCTTGAATGTAGGCATCAATGACACCGTAGACGACATTCGACGCGTAAGCTCCCGCAGCAGCACCCGCGAGGGCGGTTCCCCCTGGCAGGTGAGGCTGTCCTCCAACCGCAGCGACCGCACCACCGACGGCCAGAGCGTGTTCTTTCCCATCGTTCTTCGCATCAAGGTAGATCGAGTTGTGCGCCGTGACGGCGGAGTTGTCGATGAATGCCAGCGTCGTGTTGTTGTCGCTGTCGCTCCCAAGCAGGTTGAGCGCGATCGAGACACCGACGGAAGCGCTCCGACCTTCGTTGGTTGCTCCCGTGCTGTTTTGCCAAGCCACCGAAACCGCACCCGCCTGAGCAAACGCCTGTGTCGAATTGGTGGCGTTGAGTCCGATGGCTCCCGCCGTGGCCTTGACCCCACGGACATCCAGCGAATTCGTGTCGTTGCTGTCCTTGATGAAAGTCTGCACGTCCGTCTGAACACGGTTCACCGAAGCGGCACCGGCCAGAGCCACGCTGTTCGTATTTCCGCGCGCCACGGCACCGCCGATGGAGAGTGCCTCCAGTACGGGATTTGCCGTCGCGACGAGCGTGATGTCGCCTGCGATGCTCTCGACGTTGGCGTGGTGGATGTAGGCTCGCACCGTGTCGTCGATGGTGTTCGTCGCGACTCCAGCGGCAATCGCAACGGACGTTTCATCCGAGGTGATGGTGTCGTTGGACGCTTTGGCTCCCGCCACACCGAAGGCTCCGATGAAGCCCTTCGCGTCGGCCGTCAGCGAGAGTTTGCCGCCGGTCTTGAACGAACCTCCGGCACCCAGCACCGTGTCGCCCGCCGAGTTTCCGATGTAAGCCTCGGTTCGACGCTTCACCAGATTCAGCGCCAGCGAGGCACCGATTCCGACCTTCTCGGATCGCGCGAGTGAGCCAGCGACGGAGATGAGATTCGTCTTGTCGTTGGCGGTGAGCGTTGTGTCGCCAACAACGTCCACGATCGCTTGGCCGCCGATCTTCGCGATCGTCGTATTGTCCACTTTGTTGACCACGGCGGCACCGACGAACGTGAAGTCTTCCGACTTCCCGCCCGACGCACCGACTCCGACGCTCAGCACTTTGTTGTCGGCGGTGAGATCGAGTTTGTCGGCGAACAGTTTCACCTGATCGTCGATCGTCGAGGCGACATTGTTGCGATAGGTGTAGACCGTCGCGGTGACACCGACCGCTCCTTTGGTTTTGTCGCCACCCACGCCGTCGAAGGTGAACTCACCAAAACTCCCTTTGCTCCAGGTTCGAAAGTTGCCGCCAGACGAAATGATGTTGCCGAATCCTGGCGTCTGAAAGTTGCCCCCCAAATTGATCGTGTCGTTCTCGCTCAAGGACGAGAGAGTCACGTTCTGATTCCCGGTACGGCGAGCGAGATTTTGGTTGACCTGTGCCCCACTGAGAATCTGCGCTTTCGACGATTGGCTCAGGAAGATAACCGCCACCGATCCGGCGATCGTCGCCTTCTCCGCGCCACGCGCGGCCGACTGCGTCCAGACATCGACGAGGTTGTTGTCGAGACCGAAGTTGCCGTCGATGTAAGTGGTCAGCGTGCGGACGAACGCCAGCCCCGCATCCGCACCGAGCGAGACTTCGAGCCAACGGTGCTTGTCTGTGTAATCTTCAATGTTCAGGTTCGTCTCGCTGCCGTCCGGCCCGATGTAGCGATAAACCTGCCCGACTTTTCCCTTCTTAGTGTCGTATCCTTTGACCACTTCGACGGTGTCTCCACCATTGAGAACTTTCGGGCCATCGCTCGCATCGCTCTTGTATTTGGGACTCGCGTTGGCGAAGGGCGCGACCAAGTTGGAGCCGAAGGTGGATTTCGGATCGATCGCATTCATCGTCGATGAATTCAGCGCGACAGCCCCACCAGCATCCACCGTCGCATTGCCGGAGATGTGAGCGTCGCTGTTCTGGTTGTAGATTCCCACGGCGGTGCCCAAAGAGAGACCGACCTTCGGTGTTCCTACCAGAACAAAATCCTTATCGGCCTTGTCGGTCAGTGCCTTGCCACCGACACCCGTTTCAGGTCCGGGGGAAAAATCCACGGTCCCCGAGGCGGTCACGCCCGGCCGAACGGCGACGCTGGAGTTCACATTGACGAAGCCTCCCGCGTTCACGATTGCCACATGGCTCGGATCGTTCATCACTCCGTCACCAATGCGGGAGATGGCATTCGTGGTGTAGGAGATGAACCCCGTCCCGATCGCGCCTTGGAACTTGGTGACGTCCTTGGTGGGCGTCCAACTAGTCAAGTTCCGCAAAAACTTTTTGATCGGGCCAAGGTGCAAGATTTGATAAACGACCTCGCCGATGCCAGCGTTCGCCAAATCGTCGAGCGGATTGCCAAACGAGGATTTGGGATCGATCGACGCTGACGCCGTCACTCCGTCGTAAAAGGTCGGGAACGCGATCCCCTTCTGGGCGAGTGTGGCCTGTTTGGACACCTTGGTGGTGACGTTGACGTTGCGCTCGACATTGGCCGTGCCGTCGATACTTGCCAGCGAGTTGATCTCGGTGACATTCACCCCGACGGCCACATTGAGAATGCTAGAGAGGTCGCCAAACGCCACGGCCATCGTGTTGTTGCGATCGATCGTGTCCGTCTGCACGAAGAGATCGCGTCCGACATTCACGACCGATTTTGGCCCCAACGTGGCGGTGGCATCGGCCGACACCACGGTGACGCTCACGCCGAACGCCAGCGAGATCGCCTGCACGGCCGCGATCGCGCTGACTTGCTGATCCACGGTCGAGCGGACGATCAAGTCATTCGTCGTCGTGACGTGAGCGTTGTCGATGTGAATTGTCGATTCGGTCTTCAACACCGCGATGGGGGCCGAGACCAGGATGCCAATCGGTTTGCTCGCGATGTTGGCCGCTGTTTCCGCAGTCACCGAGACCTGATCCGCCACGATCACGGTGGGGTTCAAGGCCGTCCCGATATTGATGGTTGCGGTCGATCGCGCGCGTGTCACTTGAGTCAGCAGCGGCAGACCTTCGGTGATGGTCTGGATTGCGATCGAACCGATAGTCTTGCCAAGATTACTGACGGGGTCGCCGGCGAAATCACGGTTTCCGAGAACCTGCCGACTGTCGGCGACCGCCTTGATGTTGACGGTAGCCCCATAGATTTCCGCCTGCCCGATATCGATGGAAGTATCCAACAGATCGACGTTGGCTTGGGCACCAACCGGTCCGCCGGTGATCCGCGCCTTGTCGTCGATGGCGGCGATCGTGACCGTGCCGCTGGTCTTACCGGACATCGTTGTGCGGGCGTCGATAATCGTTCCCTGACCAATCTCGATGTGTTTGGCCAGAATCGAAATGTTCTTCGCGTTCGCTGTGCTCGACGCGGTCGTAATCGTCTTTCCGAGAATCCTGATCCCATTGGAAGAGATCGTGAAGTTCGTTCCTTCGACGTTGATGTTCTCGGATACCACCAGATTTGTACCGACCAACTTGTATTCCACGTTGCCCGAATCGCCGATCGTGTTGATCCACCAAACATCGTTCTGCCCGACGGTGCCGCCGGACTTCAAGACCTCGTAAGTGCTGCGTCCCTGAGCGGGATGAATCGTCACTTGATGAGCCGTGTCGGTGGCCGAGGTGGGAGCCGTCAGTCCGGCGGTGTTGACCTTGAACGTCGTGTCTCCCAGCGACCCCGTGAGCGTGTCGAGTCCGCCACCCGTGCGGATGATGGCCGATCCCGCAAACGCCGAAGCGTCGATGATGTTGGCACTCGCGCCCCCCGTCAGTTCGGCTTTCTGAATCGACGAAAACGTGTCGGTCTCGCCGCCGCTGGTGAACAGCGTCGAAGCGCCGAGCGTCATGCTGACGTCTCGCTGCTCAACGAGAGTATTGATGCCGCTGCCTCCCGCGATCGTGTCGCTGCCGAAGCCCCCCGTGATGCGGTCATCGCCGACCGTGCCGATGATCGAATCGTTCCCCGCTCCGCCATCAATCGCCGCCTGCGCGATTCCGATCGGAGCACCCGCGAGCCTTGCCGTACTGCCGACCGCGCCAGCGCCGATCAGACCTAAGCTGTTTCCCGCCGTTGATCCGTTCGCTGACGTGACGGAAATCGCACCGATACCGCCAGCGATATCGGTCAGCACAATCTGAGTCCGAGCAGCATCCAGCGCTGCGGTGAGCTTCGAGTTGGCCGCATGAATCGCGTTGAAGACCTCTTGCAGCGTGGCTAATCGGCTGAGGTCCACTCCGACCCGCGTGCCATCGCTCAGCGTCACGATCACGTCGCTGGCCCCGTCGGTGATCGGCAAACCGTTGAGCACGCCGCTGACGCCGAGCACGGTCAACCCCAGATCGGTTGAGGTGTTCGTCACGGCTTGAATCCGCAGAGTCCCGGTACCAGTGGTCGTGTCAGTGAGAACAATCGCGGTCCCGGTGGAATCCAGCGCCGCCGTCACGCTGGGAGCGGCCTTGTGAATCGCATCGAAAACCTCCTTGACCGTCTTGGCCGTGCCGAGGTCCACCGGCTTGGTCGTAACGCCATCGCGCAGCACGAGGACAAAATCCGCACCGTTGGCCAAGCGAACTCCCGCACCGTTGTTGAGCACCGACAGCGGAGTCGTCGCCTCCAGTCCCGTGAGGTTCACCGTCTTGCCCGTGCTCGTGGCACCCAAGCCGTCCCCGTCGTTCAACGCTGCGAGCGGCGTGTCTGCGGTGAGTCCCGTGAAGGCGCTCAGGTCGATCGTGTTGGCCGAGTTGCCGCCGGTGATCTGCACCCATTCAAAGTTGGCAATCGCGTCCACTTCAGTTCCGCCGAGGACTCCGCCCGATTCGGTGAGCGTCGTGTTCGTGAGCGTGAAGTGGACGTCGCGCGACTCAACGATCGTGTCCACGCCAATACCGCCGTCGAGCGTGTCAGCGCCGCCGCCCCCGGTAATACGATCGTCGTCGTCGCCACCCAAAATCCGATCCGCTCCACTGCTGCCGATCAGTGTGTCGCTGCCCCAATAACCCTTGATCAACGTCGTGCCGGAGAACGCCGACGCATCAATCACGTCATTGCCTCGCGTCCCATACAGCGTGGCCGATTCAATGTTCGTCAGCGAGTTCAGCAATTGGAAAC
Source organism: Planctomycetaceae bacterium (assembly GCA_043738805.1). Lineage (GTDB taxonomy): Bacteria > Planctomycetota > Planctomycetia > Planctomycetales > Planctomycetaceae > SXKJ01. The sequence goes on from JAYUFI010000933.1 coordinate 17,563, forward strand.
CTTGAGTCGTGACGGTGGCCGTCACACCGCCCCCCACCAGATCAACGCTCGTGGCCGTGAGATCGGGCTGATCCTGGCCCCCCTTCGCGCCGACAAACGTGACTTTCCACGGGCCAGTCGGGCTGGGACGCGAGACCAGCAAGTCTTCCCGATCGAGGCCATCAAGCTGCGACAGGTAGCTCTTCAGATCAAACGAATTCGCGTTGAACGGAATGTCGGAGGTCGTCTCGCCATTGAACGTCAGCCGGAAGTTGCCGCTCGTGACGCCACTGTCGAGAGTGATCGTGACGACTTCATTCGTCCCTTCCGCGAGGTCCAACGTGGCCGCTCCACCCACGCCGTTTCCGTTGCTGTTCAGCACGATTCGCTGACCACCTTCGACGATGCTGTCGAGGCCTCCTTGACCGTCAAGCACATCGACTCCCGCGCCGCCGCCGAGCAAGTCATTCCCCGCGCCACCCGTGATCGTGTCGTTGCCACCCAGCCCCAGGATCGTCACCGAACCGAGGCTGAAGGAGTGTGCGTCAATCGAGTTCGCGCTCTCGCCACCCGTCAGTCGAGCTTGCTCCACTCCATCAAGTGTCACGGAATCAGTGAACCCGAACGTTAATGTCGAGTTGGTCAAAGTCATGTTTGCGTCGCGTGCGACGATGACCGTGTCGAGACCAGCGCCGCCGGTCAGCGAATCGCCGCCACCGCCGGTAATGAGGATGTCGTCGCCAGAGCCTCCGATCAGCGTGTCCCGGTCGTTGCGTCCATCCAGAGTCAGGCCACTGAAACCGACGATGCTCGATCCATTGAGCACGCCCCCCGTCCCGGTGCCGAGGATGCCCAGATCGGCCATCGCCTGCGAGCCATTCAACGATTCGATCTTCAAATTGCCAGGACCGCCACTCGTGTCGCGGACAACGAGGCCGGTCCCCGTCGAGTTCACGGACACCGTGAGGGATTCCCCGAACGCCTCCAGCTTGCGGACGACATCGTCGAGCGTGGTCAATCCGCTCAAGTCGATCTCGGTGGTCTGGCCGTCGGTGAACGTGATCCGCACGTCCGCCGAGATTTCACCGATCACGTCGCCGTCGAGCTTCCCGCCGTTTCCCGCCACGAGCAGCCCCAAATCTTCCGCGGCAAACGACCCGTTGAGCGCAATGACCCTCAAATCGCCACCCGCGTTTTTGGAATCGCGCAACAGCAGCGACGTTCCAAGACGAGGATCGACTTCAACCGTCACACGTCCAGACGCGATGACATTGGCCGCCGACGTGATCGCGCTGAGAACGTCTCCCAACGTCATTGTCGAATTCAGGTCCACGTTGACCGTCAGCCCGTCCGTGAGTGTGATCCGAAAATCATCGCCGCTGACCGTTCGCACACCGGCACCCTGGTTGAGCACCGACAATTGAGTTGTCGCCTCATGGCCGAGCAGCGACAGCTTCTCCAGGTCCGTGGTCCGAACTCCGGTCCCGTTGTTCAACACGGAAAGTGGAATGGTCGAGCCAGCATCCAACGTCTGTCCGCTCGCAATCGTCCGCAGACTTTGCAGCACCGCACCTGAGCCGGTCCCGTTCAATCCGAGGTCCGCCGCGAGTGTGGACACCGACGAAAATGCCAGATTTCCGTTGCCGCTCCCCTGAGTCTGTGTGACCGTGATCGCCGTGCCATCGGCATTCAGCACCGCCGTGATCTTACCGGACGCGGAGCCAACAATGGCATTCAGCAGGTCTTGAATCGTGACCGCCCCGGTGAGATTCACATTCGCCGTCGTCCCGTCGGTCAGGTGCAGCACGAGATCATTGGCTGAGAGGTTGACTCCCTCGCCGAGATTCAGCCCCGCGAGATCCGTCGTGACGAGCAACGGCTTGAAGCCGCTGACATCCAGCAGGTTCGCTGACAGACCCCCAACCAGCGTCGCCGAGTCGATGCCAGTCAGTGTGTCGGTCTCCGATCCGCCGTTGACCAGCAGTTGTGAATTCGTCAACACGAAGTTGGCGTCACGCACTTCGAGCAGCGTGTCGTAGCCTGTCCCGCCGTCGATTATGTCCGATCCAGCAAACCCCGAGAACCGATCGTTCCCTTTTCCACCGTTCAAGACGTTGGCCAGATCGTTCCCCACGATCGTGTCGTTGAAATCCGACCCGATCACATTGCGGAAGCCCGTCACCTCCGTGAAGTCGTCCGCAAAATGAGTTTGCAGATTGACGAACACCCCCTCCGGCGCGCTGGAGTAATCCAGCGCGTTCACCCCGGTTCCAGCTGCGAGTTTTTCAATGCCTCCGAACGCGATGCTGTTGCCGTTGAAAGTCAGCGAATAAGTCCCGTCGCTCAGCTTCTTGACCGTGGTGTTGTCCGAGATCACATTGGTGTCGATCCTGTCGAAGCCCCCGTCGCTCGATGAACTTTCTTCGTTGATCACGTCGGCACCGCTGCCCGACGTGAAGAGATACAGATCGTCGCCACCACTGCCCGCCAACGTGTCGTTCCCGCCGCCTCCCGTAATCACGTTGTCCAACTCGTTGCCGCTGATTTTGTCGGCACCGGAGCCACCGATCACGTTCTCGAACTCCGCTCCCGATGAAAGAGTCAGCGTGAGATCAGATCGAATTTTTTGCGCCTCCGCGCGCGACAAGTCGATCGTGATGTCCGCTGAGTTCGGACTGAAATCGAGCGTGTCTTTACCCCCGGCCGTTTCGTTGACGTAGAAGCTCCCCAGGTTGCCCCCGCCGAAGACATACTGGTCATCGCCGGTCCCGCCAAAGAGATTGGTCACTCCAACGAACGTGATCTTTCCCAGCGAACCCGCCCCTTTGCCCGTGATGTTCCAAGTCACATTCTGGTTAGGTCCAACAAGTTGATTGCTTGAGCCACCACCCCCATCAAAACTCAATGTGGCACCTGTAGAACTCAACCTGTCGGTGAGCGAAGCATCGACGGTCAAGATGTCGTCGCCGTCTCCCAGATTGACCTTGACCTGAGTTCCTGACCCGATCGTCACCGCCGTTCCGCCGAGACTGCTGGAATAGTTCGTCCCATCGGTGCTGTACTCCAGCAGGCCACTCGGATTGGCGCGCAAGAGCAGACTGTCCGCAGCCGCGTCCCCGGTGAAAGTCACCATCGAGCCTGAAATCGCTTGAGTCACCGACAGCAACATCCGCTCTTCGAGCACGTCCACGCCGTGCGACAAGGTGCCAAATTCAATTCTGCTGGGTCGCAGATTCCGGCCCCGACTCAGGCGAGGAAATTGGCGGCATCGGCGGCCGAGAGCTTTTAGCCAGTTGGCGAAGATCATGAGACTGGACCTTTAAGTGATTCTTGCCCAACCAGTTGGGCTTTTTTTGCGAGAGGTGTCGTGAAGCGGCAAAATTTACCGATCACAGCACCGGCACCGGTATCAACACTCTTTTTCGCGAAACATCACACGCAAATCGCAATTCCGTTCGCGCTCGGATGAGTCAGCAACATCATCCCTACAATCCCTTCAACCAGTCGCAAGCCCACGCGGTGTAATAGTCCGCGTCGGTGGACTTCATGAGCTGCTGTTTGAGCTTCAAGAAGCTCGACGCGGGGACGGCTTCGGGCAGGTCGACTCCCGGTGAGAATCGCTCGCCGGCGATGGCTTCGAGAAATTCGGGAAACCACGCAGGAATGTTGGGAGGCGGCACGGGGACGTCCCACAACAGCGCGAGGTCACAGTCGCAGCCGTGGAGGACTTTCATCCCATCCGAGGCGAACTGCGGGCCGTTGGTGCTGCAATGAAATCCGGTACCCGCCGGCATTCGTTGAGGCAAATGGGCCGTCAGCGGAGTTCCTTGAGCCACATCCCACAGCCGCAGTCCGCGAAAATCGAGGGTCAGCAAGCGTTGTCCATCGGGACTGAATCGAACATTGCGAACTCCTTGAACGTGCATCAGGCTGCGACCTCGTGGCTGGCCTGATTGGGCGTCCCAAAGCATCGCTGTCCGATCGCGCGACGCCGTGGCGATGCAACTCCGGTCGGGACTGATCGCCACATCGAGCACTTCGCCCTGATGTGGCAAAACGTGAAGTTCCTGGCCAGTGACGACATCCCAAATCCTCGCGGTGAAGTCGTGCGACGTCGTGACCAGCCGACGGTCGGAAAGGAATCCGATCGCAGTCACTTCATTGCGATGTCCCTTGAGCGACTGTCGAAGCTCGCCCGTGTCGGTGCTCCAAATTTTGGCGATCTGATCTTCGCCGGCACTGGCAATCAATCGCCGGTCGGAAGAGAAGGCGACGGAGTTGATCTCCGAGCCATGCTTCATTTCGTGCGTCACTTGACCGGTCGAGACATCCCACAATCGGACAAAGCCATCAGTGGATCCGGTGGCCACAAACTTTCCATCGCCGGACATTTCCGCAGGTTGAATCGTGGTCGGAAGTTTGACCGGCTCGAAGACTCGCTGCCCATCGGGAAGAGACCAGACGGTGAACTGACCGGCGGATGTCGTGGTAATCAACCGCCGACAATCGGGCGTAAACAGAGCTCCCCAGCAGCCACCCTGAATATCCAGCGGCGGGCAAACTTGTTCTCCCGTTTCGCGATCGACCACTTCGACATTTCGATTGCTTTGGGCACTGGCGATCAGCCGCATGTCAGGGCTGATGCGCACGCCGTCATGTCCAGAGGAATCGGTGCTTTCCGATATTTGAATCGGTTTCCGATGGTCGTGAATCTGCCACAACTGCGTGCCACTGATCCGGGTTTCACCGAACCGTGATTTCAAATGCGAGATCGTTGTCAGCACGACCTCTCGGCCATTCATCCGTCCGGTTTCCGAATACACAATGCGGCTGTGATGCCGCATCGGCTCGCTGGCCGGTTCGCCCGTGGTTGTGTCCCAAACCTGGGCCAGCGCGTCATCACCCCAAGTGAGCAATCGCTCTCCGGCTCCCAAGAAACGGAAGCCGTTCAAGAAGTAATAGTGCGGCAGTTCCGGCGTGATTGGCAAACCGGTTTCGACGCTCCAAACTCGTGCCCATTGGAATTTGCTGAAGATCGCCAAGCGCTGCGGATCGGGGCTGAAAATGACGTTGGCCATGTCTCGATTGGGACTGACGAAATCGCGAAGTCTCTCACCCGTTGCCAGATTCCAAATCGATGCCGATCCGGAATTCAGAGTGACGGCGCGCAACTGATCCTGACTGATGTCCGCCGCTCGGAGCTGTTTGATGTCGAGACGATTCTTCCGCTCGCCGGTTTGAATGTCCCAAAGCTGAACGCCCGACGTTTCGGCAATAAAAACCGACTGGTCATCAGCCGTGAATTTTGCGACGAGGATCCCCTCCCGGCTCGTGAATGGTTCTCGCGTGAGTTGGCTGTTGGTCACATCAAACAACGAAACGTGATGCGGAGTCCGAGTCATCAAACGTCGGCCGTCGGTTCCGAATCGCACCTCCTTGACCCCTTCGGCATGTGACATTGGCTGGCCGACGGCGTTGCCCGTGATGACGTCCCACAGGCGAGCGGTCTTGTCGTCCGAAGCCGTGGCCAGCAGGCGGCCATCGGGACTGAACTCGGCCCAATTCACCGCCGCCTCGTGCCGCAGTTCCGGCAAGATTTGTTCGGAGGTCGTGGAATCCCAGAGGCGTGCCGTTCCGTCCGTCGAGGCCGTCACGATTCGCTGACCGTCGGGACTCAACCGGGCCACGGAGAGCGACGAATTGTTAGGGCCGCGAATCAGCGGTGCGACCGGAACGGGAAATCGCCGTTGCTCGATCACCGACATGCCGAACATCGCCGCCTTCCAGTCGTTGGGATCGGCACGCAACAGCGACGCAGCCTTGGCAAGCGCTCGCGAGGACTGACCATTTCGCAGCGTGTCGTCGATCGCGTCCCATTGGAGATGCGAAATGCTGTCCGACATTCTCACCAGAGCCCGCTCCGCGCGACCCCATTGCCAGAACGCGATTCCCGATCCGACGGCGATAGTCAGCATCACGACGCTGATCATCGTGGAGATCACGGGGTTCCGCTGGCACCATCGCCAAGCGTGTTCTCGAACGCTGACCGGTCGAGCCAGAATCGGCTTCCGTTGGAGGAATCGGTCGAGCTCATCCGCCACGGCGGCCGCCGACGGGTATCGCTGTTCGGGCTTCCGTTCCAGACACCGCATGGCAATCGTTTCGAGATCGCGGTGGACGCTGGAATTCAGTTTCCGTGGCGGCGGCGGCGCTTCGTGGATCGACTTCCACATCGTTTCCACAGCGGTGGTTCCCGTGAACGGCGGGCTGTTCGTCAGCAGCTCATACAGCGTGGCCCCCAAGCCATACACATCCGAAGCAATCGTCACGTCAGCGTTCCCGGCGGCTTGTTCGGGAGACAGATATCCCGGAGTTCCCAGCACGGCGTTCGACAAAGTCAGTCCGGTCTGAGTTCGCCCGGTCAGTTTCGCCAAGCCGAAGTCCGTTAGATGCGGCTGCTCGTCCGCGTCGATCAAGATGTTGGAAGGCTTGACGTCGCGATGCAAAACGCCGTGCTGATGTGCAAAATCCAGCGCCCGCGCCACGCTAGCTATGAGTTCGGCGATGCGCCGCTCTTGAACCGCTCGTTCCGACGCGCCGGCCCGTTGATCCAAGCGGAACGCGGCCAGACAGTCCGCCAAGCTGACTCCGTCAATCAGCTCCATGCTGAAAAAATGCTGCGTGTCGTGTTCGCCAATTTCGTAAATCCGCACGATCCCCGAATGATGAAGCTGAGCCGCCGCCTGCGCCTCAAGCCGAAATCGAGAGAGAGACTCCGGCGACGCGAGCTGCCCGGCAAGAATCAACTTGACGGCGACATCTCGATTGAGGCTCAATTGCCGCGCGCGATACACGACCCCCATTCCACCTCGAGCAATTTCGGCGATCAGTTCATAGTCTCCAAAACGCTGAAGCACTCCTGCTCGCGAAAATCGCTCACTCGGTTCCAGGGACATCAAACTGCGAGATGTCCCCGATTGGCTGCGCGATCCTGACGCGACACCGATTCCCAATTGAAGCAAGCAATACGGGCAACCCTGTTCGCGAAAAACTTCGGAGAGTTGCTGTTGGCAAACTGGGCAACGAAATCCAGCTTCTAAAGTCATGCTGTTTTACCAACCGCCGGAGTTCGATAACGCCGATCCAAAGTCCGTCAATTGCGAACGCTCCGACGGATTCATCACAAGGTCTCAGAAGGCTCGGCAGAACAGACAACCGAATTCAGGGAGTTGCT
>JAYUFI010000934.1:0-3542 GCA_043738805.1 Planctomycetaceae bacterium
AAAGCGAGTCAGATGCAGTTCGATCGGTTGGCCGGTCGCTTGCTTGAGTGATTGGACCGAGCGGCCCACCAGTTCGGGAATCGGGCCGATGCGGAACAACGCATGAGGGTCAGATGCGATCCCAAATCTTCGACGAACCTCCGCAGGTGTCGTTGAATTTCTGAGGAGATTCGAATCAAACACTCTGACTTTGCCAGCTTCACAAGACCGTACTTGCTGGCGTTCGGGGCGTGTCAAATCGAAGACGGACCAGCCATCAGCCGCGCCTTCGAGAGTCATCCCGATGACCTCGGCGATCGTCGGTAAGAGGTCCACAGCTTCCACGGGACGATCGCTGACCTGCCCCTTGGTCTGCTGCGGAAGTTTGACAAACAACGGCACCGAGAGGATGTCCACTTCATTGCCGGTAACCAACGCCCGCCTTGGTTGCCCGACTCGAAATGACGTTCCATGATCGGCGGTCACGATCAGCAAACAACGCTCCAGCAACCCGACCTCTTTGAGCCGCTCCAGCAACTTTCCAACCAAGTGGTCCACGTACATGACTTGCAGCAAATAACGTTGCTGATTCTGCGTGGCGATCGACTCGTTGGCCGTCTCGTTGCCGTTGTCGACGCACAGCTCCCATCGGTTGTCATCGAGCATGTAATGACCTCCCGATGGGAGATAACACCACGGGACATGCGGCAGCAGAAAGTGTCCAAAGAACAGCGTTGAATCTGACGCATCATCGAGACACTCCAAGAAGTGTTGATACTGTTCGTGACGTTGATCATTCCAACCGTAGTTGAAAGCGCCGCGATGCAATTGCCGATTCACCAATCTCGAATCACGCATTCCGAACCATGTGCGCGGAATCAACGGCAATTCAGTGCGATACTCGGCCGGCGTGATCTGAAAGAGATAGACCGTCGAAAGAACCTCAAACAAGACTCCCGTTTGAGTCCATAGTCCGTGTGAGTCACGAATTTCAGTCGCTGTGCTCAAATCGAGCGGTGCGAGATTCGTCACCGGTTCAAAGGCGGCAACTTCATAGTCGCCAGCCAAGTGCAAGACGCTGAAAAGATTTTGAGGAAGATCGCTCGGATTCGGACGAAAATCCAACATTGGCAATCGTCCCGAAAGGATCGCCGGAATCGCTTGGTCTGTATTTGGATTGACGCTCGATGCGTTGCGAAACCATGTCGTTTGTTGGGCGAGCGCGGCAAAGTTTGGAAATCGTGCCGCATCAATTTCGCGATCGGGCGTCATCAACGTCGAGCCACAAAACTCGTCAAACACAACAAGCACAACCGGGACCGGCTTCCATTGCGGCGACCGACTGGCCGAAGGACCGATTTTGACTTGAGCATTTTGAAACTGAATCAAAAACAGAAACGGGAAAAGAATGATCCCCGGTGCGGCCAGCGTCGCCATCGCACGAACTCGCGATGATTCAAAGTACCGCCACGTGCCGACACTCGCGATGGCCAACGACAGTGCGAGAAGAACACTTCCCGGGATCATGTCGAAACGAACGAGAAGAAAAAGTGCCGATAAAACCAACAGCACGAAGATGACCGCAGAATGCAGAACGTCGCGAGCTTTGCGAGAGAAGCACTGAGCAACGACCTCGAACAAAATCAAAGTCGTCGGCAGACAGATCGAAAGGAACAAGACCAAGATCCACACGGCCATGTTCGGAATGTTTTGATCGGTCAGAAACGAAAGCCGTTGACTGAGTCGGTCATAAACCGGCTGCGCGATCGCGAAACTCGTCAGCACAAAAATGTGCAACGCATCGCTTCGCAACGAGCGAGGGCGTGATTGCGTCGCGCAATCACCAGCCGTCGGCGAAGCATTCAATATCAACCTCCAACGGCTCATCGCGGCACCCGTGTTTGAGCAAAATAAAGTGTGCGCGTACCGGAACCGAGCGGCTCTTTGCGGACGACCTCGAACTTCGCCGACAACAAACGCTCGAAGACATCACGCTCATAGTCGTTGTCGCGATCTCGACGATTCTGCAGAAGCTTCTGAACCATCGGGTCGTCCTTCGCAACGAACTCAATGATCAAGCTCGTTCCCAGTTCGGCGAACCAATCCAACAATTCTGACATCGGAATGCCGGCTCCGATCACCAAGTGATGAATCAGCGCAAGGCAGAGCGTGAGTTCCGGACGACCTCGGTTCGCGAGCGGCTTGCGTTCCAATCCTCGCCAACCCAGCCCGCCGGTTTGATCGGCCAAGTTGCTGACCAGTGGCAAGATCGCCGCGCCACGTCGTCCGGGTTCCAGCTTGAGCGACTGATACAGCCGCTCGACCGTCAGTGGATCGGAGTCAATCGCGACGACTTGCTCGGCGTTCTCCGCAGCAATGCGTGAATATGCTCCCGTGTTGCAGCCGACGTCCCAAACAAGCCCCCAACGCTTTGATTGAACAACATCACGAACAAACTTTTCTTTGATCTGTTGATCGGAAGCCGCGTAGCCGTTCGTCACCGCGTAGTTCGACCACACTGACGGTGCGGATTTCCAACGCAAACCACTGACGAGTCGTTTCAAACCTTGCACGTTCGCTCGAATCAAGTCCTTGCGAAATCCCGCTGCGGCCAGCGCTGACGAGGCGTTGGTTTCATGAGTCTCTCGACGCGACTGCAACCACGCATGAAAACAGACATGCGACGGAACGCCCCGCCGAAAAAAATCTCGCAACGACATCACGCGCCAACATTCCTCCGGCGTGATGCCATCAAGTCGTCCGCGCAGCCAAGGTTGAAACGGAATGTGCTTGTAAGCCTGCAACATCAGCGGAAACAAAAACGTCTGACAGAACTGGCGATAACCGGCCCAAGGCTGCCCAGCGATCAGCCGCTCGAATGAAACGACATCTACAAAAACGGGGCGAGTCCCGCGCCATTGAACGTTGTACGCCGTCCCGTCTTTCAGTGTGAAATCTTCGGCCAGTGCCGCATCGAGCAAATCAAGCTGCAACAACGCCGCGTCTTGCAACATGCCGAACGACCACTCGAACGGATACGACACGAACGGGATCACGTCGTGTCGCAATGCTCCGGCCCAGTTGTCTAAACAACCGAGTGCTGTCGCTTCCGATGACGCCAAAGTTTGGGAACGCACGACAGCGCCCGATTCCACAGATCGCGGAAAGAAACGTGTCTGCTGCAGATCGTTCCAGGCGGTCAAGGCGCACGCGGAGAGCGCTCGAAAGACTCCGCCGGTCTGATCGTAGAAGACACGCCCGTCGCGATCCCGATACGAACCGGGTTCGTAATTCACGACCACGGACATGATGTCATTTCAATTCAACGAGTCAGAAACTATGAAACCCAGCGTCGTCTCAACGCAGATGAAATTGGCCGATGACCAACTTCCACACATAGCTTCCAAACACCATCAGTCCCGCGCTGCCGCCAACGACCGCTTGCAGAACAAGGCTTCCAGAACCCGGATCAAAGTAGCCCAGGACGGAGTTCACGATCACAAAGTTCGACATGATTGCGATACCTTTGAAGAAGACTGCATCCAATTTGACAGGACTCTTCA
>JAYUFI010000935.1:0-1283 GCA_043738805.1 Planctomycetaceae bacterium
TGGCGTCGGCTCAATCGCCGATAACGAATCCATCGCCGTCCGCGAACCCACCGTCGAGCCCGACCACGGCGGCAGGATACCCGGCTCCCTATTCAACACCGACCTATCCCGTCGAACAAACATTCGATGAGGGCCAAAATCTCGAACGCCAATTTCGAGTGCAAGCCGACGCGCTCTACTTCACGCGCAACAACCGCTCGAAAGACAACCCGGTCATCGCGGGGCCGGAGTCAGAATTATCGCGGTTCAAAAATTTGGACTTCAACTATCAAGCCGGCACTCGTTTGTCGGCCGGTTATTTTGAAGACGATTACGAACTAGAAGGCGCATTCACAACGTTGGGGAATTGGAGCGCCGGGCAGAACGGGACGCTGCTTCACGGAGTCAACTTCGATGGTCCCACTGCCTACGGAGCGGCAACTCCCGCCGCGCAAAGCGCAGTGGATATCGGCAGCAATCCCAACTTCTTAACGCCGAGCACGTTCTTCTCACCGATGAATGCCGCCGCGAATTCTTCGGCGGAAGCCAACGAGTTGGAATATCTCAAAGCGGGAGCCCAATTCGCCACGCATTACACGTCGAATTTGCGGGACATCGAAGTCAACTTCAAGAAACGTCCGCAGCCGGGACGTTGGGTTCGTTTTGGACTCGGCTATCGCAACTTCCAATTCAATGAAGTGGGCCAAGCTCGGTTGACGGGCACTTTCGGAGCGACCGATTCAGGATTGATCGGAGTCCCCGCTGACACGGGCACATCGGACCAAGCTCTGTCCAACGGCTCGTTGACCAGTGCGGGACTGACGTCGGTCTTCACGGCCACAACTCCCACATCGACGCCTCCCGCCAATGGATTCAGTGACGGCTCGACGACGACACCGACGGCCACCGCACCGGACGTCTTGTTGTTCTCTTCCAACTCCAACGTCGTCAACCAATTGAACGGCATTCAAGCGACCGCCGACTTTCAATTCCTCGAATCGGACTATTGGCAACTCGACGGTTTCGCCAAAGCGGGCGTGTATCGCAATGCCGCGCGAGGCACCATCACCGAACGATATGCCGACATCCAAAACGACAAGACCACCTATTCGCGAAACCTCAACGCCTCGAACAACGGAGCGGCCTTCGCCGGACACCTTGGTCTCACCAGCCGAGTACTGCTCCGAAAAAACGTACGACTCTTCTCGGCCTACGAAGTGATCTTCCTCAACGGCCTGGCCCTCGCTCCCGATCAAGTTCGAGCGGTCTCCAACGAGCCAACTCCGGGAGCGGTCCTCAACTTA
>JAYUFI010000936.1:0-3540 GCA_043738805.1 Planctomycetaceae bacterium
GGTGCAGGTGCGAGTTGGTCCAGCCCATCGCTGGCACCGAGGAGAGGCAATTGGCGTTGGCCTTCGGTGGCTTTTTATGTGTCCAACACGAAATGTGTCTTCAAATCTTTCGACAAGGTGAATCACGAAGAAAGCGACGATAGACTCCACAACGAGGGTTTCGCGCAGACCGCTGGCATCAGCCATTGCAGTCACGAACTTGTCGCGATGAATCGAACATCATGGAGCGTGAGATGAACGAACGTAAGCCTGCGGTACGCGATGGTGAACGGCCGTCGTCAGGAACCGTACTAGAGTCGGCCGAAGAAGTTCGACAAGCGATTCAAGATGCCCAAAGGTCACTGCAATCAGCCATTGAGCGTCCGCGTCCGGCTGGTGGGGAGGCGCAGGAGTCATCATCAACTCAGCCTTTTCGCCCGAGAAATCGGCCACCGATGGCGGTGCTGTGTGTACGTTTCGATGAAGAGGACGAAGGCCAACAGATTGCAGTTTTTGCTTCGCCCTTCGTGATTGGACGAGTCGAAGGAAACTTGGTCATCGACAATGACACCGAGATCTCTGGTCGCCACGCCGAACTCATTCGAGTTTTCGACAATGGCCGACATTTCTGGCAGCTTCACGACCTCAAAAGCACTAATGGGACATTCGTCCGAGCAGCGGTCGCGTTGCTAAAGGACCAACAGGAAGTTCTGCTGGGCGGGCGTCGCTATCGGTTTGAGATCGAGACCGCTGACGATGCTACTGATAGAACAAGGTCACCATCCACGCGAAAAGTGCAACAGGCCCCGTCGCGAACAGAACAAAGGGCGTTGGCAAGTCTCGTAGAAGTCGGTGAAACTGGGAGCGAGAAACGTTTCGCGATCACTTCGACCGAACATTGGATTGGGCGCGATTCCCGATTGTCTTCGATTGTTTTGGACGATCCGATGGTCAGCCCGCGTCACGCTCGACTTTATCGCGACAAGCAAAACCGATGGCTGTTGTCGAACGCGAAGTCTCTCAACGGAATCTGGCTGCGGATCAACCGGATTGATTTGGGGAGCACCGCGCAGTTTCAGTTGGGCGAGCAACGGTTTTCGATCCGAATGCCGTGATCGAGCGGGAGCGATGACGGATGGCTCGGCAGAAGACTTGGCTTGTTGGCAGTGGAACCGACTGCGATGTCGTCGTCCCACATCCGAATGTTTCGGCGAAGCACTGTCGCCTGACGCGCTCGGCCACCGGGTTTGTGGTGGAAGATTTACAATCCTCAAACGGCACCTTCGTCAACGGCGTGCGTGTCGTTGAACCGATGGCCGTTTCGCGGCAAGACCAAATCACGTTGGGACGAACTGTTGAGATGCCGTGGCCCGGTTCCGGGGCAGTCGCTTCCGAAGTTGAAAAGCGAAGCTCCCGCCGAGCCGCTGAATCAACGGCCCGTGCTGGCTCGGCAGGAGCCTCGCCCTCCCGGTCGCTGCATGAAGCAGCTCAAGTGACGGTAGCTTTGCGCGGCAACGCGATGGTGCTGGGACGTGACCCGCAGTGCGATCATGTGCTTGACTACCCGATGGTGTCGTGGCGACATGCTCGCATCACGCGGGACGGGGCGAGTCTGTTTGTCGAAGACTTGAATTCCTCAAACGGCACGTTCGTCAACGGCGTTCGGATTCGCGAACGGACGGTGGTGAAGCCGGGAGATGATGTCGGCCTCGGCAGTTATCGGTTCTCTGTCGGCACCGATGGGAGCCTTCGCCAGCGAGACTATCGCGGCGATCTGACGGTTGAGGCGCGAGGGATCAGTGTCGATGCCGCCGGGCGGCGACTGCTCGACAGTGTGTCGCTGACGATTTATCCGTCTGAGTTCGTTGGCCTGATGGGGCCGAGCGGAGCGGGGAAGAGCACGTTGATGAACGTGCTCAACGGATACACGCCGCCGCAGTCCGGGCAAGTACACATTAATGGCCGCAGCCTTTATCAGCACTTTGACGAATTCCGTGGGATGATCGGCTTCGTCCCGCAGGATGACATTATTCATTCCGAACTGACCGTGCGCGAGGCGTTGTTCTACTCGGCCCGCCTGCGGCTTCCGTCAGACTTCAGCAACCGCGACATTCACAAACGGATCGACGTCGTCTTGGCTCAACTTGGTTTGGCCGGCATCGACGACGTGTTGATTGGATCGCCGACACGCAAGGGAATCAGCGGCGGCCAGCGAAAGCGTGTGAACTTGGCGATGGAACTGCTCACCGATCCGTCGGTGTTGTTTCTGGACGAACCCACTTCCGGACTGTCGTCGGAAGACACGCTGATCGTCATGCAGGTGCTACGTCAGCTCGCTGATGCCGGCAAGACGATCTTGCTGACGATTCATCAGCCGAGTCTCGAAGCGTTTAGCAAACTCGACAATGTGGTCGTGGTCGCGAAGGATGCCGGCAGCACCGATGCGGGGCGGCTGGCGTTTTTCGGACCGGCCTATCCCGACTCGGTCGAGTTCTTCAATCCGCAGAGTGGCAACGTGAAGTCACCGGCCACACCGCTCGTTCCCGACATGCTGCTGAGAGGTCTGGCGACCCAGCCGACTGCCGCATGGTGCCAGCGGTATCAAAACTCAGAGTTCCACCGGGAGTTCGTGGCAAAGCGAGCGGGGAATTCACCGACCGAGAAACCGAACAACAGCCCACAACGTCCGCGAATCGAATCGGGGCCGGCGCAATGGTTGACTCTGGTGCGACGCTCGTTGGCCGTGAAACGCCGCGACGTGGCGAACACCGCCATCCTGTTGGCTCAGGCACCAATCATCGCGGCGTTGTTAGTCATGGTCTTCAGCAGCAAGACGTCGGTGGAGATAACGGCCGAAAACTGGCATTCGTCGGCTCAAGCCACGTCGATCACCGTCTTTTTGTTGTCGCTCTCTTCGATCTGGTTCGGCTGCTCGAACGCCGTCCGCGAGATTGTCAGCGAGTGGCCGATCTATGTGCGCGAGCGGATGGTGAATTTGCGGATTCCGTGGTACATGGCCGCGAAGTTCACCGTGCTGGGCGGGCTGTGCGTGGTGCAATGCCTGATCCTGCTCGGCGTGGTTCATTGGGGCAACGGCCTGCACGGCTCGTGGTGGCCAATGTTCGGCCAACTGGTTTTGTCATCGGCAGTCGGTTTGGCCTTGGGCCTGACTGTGTCAGCGATGGTCAAAACTTCCGAAGTGGCCATCGCGCTGTTGCCGTTGCTGTTGCTGCCGATGGTGATTCTCGGCGGAATTCTTCAGCCGCAAAGTGAGATGAATTCGCCAGCACGCTGGTGCTCGAACGCCATGCCCTCGCGATGGTCATTCGAGGGACTGCTACTCTCGGAGGCCGCCGAACGACCGAAGAGTCCGACGGTTGACGCGGCTATCGCGAATCCACCAAAAGCGCCCGCAGAGGCTCCGGCCGAATCGAAGCCCGCCCCGAACAAGCCGAGTGTCGATATTGCGGAAGTCTACTTTCCGAAGAAAACCGACCGAATGGGGGTGCGTGCTTGCGTCTTCGCGTTGGGAACAATGTTCGTCCTCTTAGTCCTGACTAT
>JAYUFI010000937.1:0-3535 GCA_043738805.1 Planctomycetaceae bacterium
CCGATCCCGGACGAAGCTCCGGTAATCAGCGCCCAGCGATCCGCGTACGCATCGAGCACTCTCTGACTCCACGTAGTAGTAAATCTTGTTCGGCAGCCCAAATTTCCGAGCCGTCCGAGTGAATGAACGAAGGATCGTAACAGACAGGACTCGAAAGAAAAGGAATCGCGGAGGATGGCCAGCCACTCAGTCTCTCAGCCATCCAGGCCATTCATGCGTCCGTTACTGTCGCCGAACGAATCGGCGGGTGCTCCCATGCGGTCGAAGAACGAGAGGAAAAGGTTGTTGAGCGGGACTTCCTTCTCAGTGACGATGTAGCGACCGGGCTTGATGGTATTGCTGGCTCGGCCGGCAACGATGATCGGGAGGTTGTGGTGGGAGTGAGCATTACCATCGCCGATTCCGCTGCCGAACATCACCGCGCAGTGATCGAGCAATGTTCCTTCACCTTCTTTGACCGACTTCAGTTGTTGGATGAAGTATGCGAACTGCTCGATCTGGAACTTGTCGATCTTTTTGAGCTTGTCCATTTTGTCCGCCTCGTTGCGGTGGTGCGACAGCTCGTGATGGCCCTCGTTGACGCCGACCATAGGATAAGTTTTGTTGCTCCCCGCATTGCCAACCATGAACGTCGCGACGCGCGTGCTGTCCGTGCGGAAGGCAAGCATCAGAAGGTCGTACATCAGCCGGAGATGCTCGCCGCCATCTTTGGGAATCCCTTTCGGAATCTCATAGTCGGGCCGAGTGTTCTTCGCGTTTGTTTCCGCCTGTTCGATGCGCGTTTCGATCTCACGGACAGCGGTGAAGTATTCGTCGATCTTGTGCCGGTCAGTTTGACCGAGTTTATCCTTTAGCTTCGCCGCGTCGCCGGCAACGACATCGAGAATGCCCTTACGATTCGCCGCTCGTTTCGCGCGAACTTCTGGATTGTTCTCTTCGCCACCGAAGAGTCTTTCAAACGCTTGTCGCGGGTTAATCTCTTTGGCCATCGGCGTCGATTCGGTCTTCCACGAGACGCTGCTGGAATACGCGCAGCTATATCCCGAATCGCAATTCCCCGACGAGCGTCCCGGCTCAATACCAAGTTCGAGTGACGGCAATCGGGTTTGGCCGCCGATCTTCGCCGCGACGTGTTGATCCGCCGACATACCGACCTTGATGTTCGCTCCCGCCGTCTTCACAGGATGAGCGCCCGTGAGAAAACTTCCTGCCGCTCGCGCGTGATCGCCGGGTCCGTCCCCTTTGGCTCGACCGTTGTCCTGAGCCAGTCCGCTGATCACGAGCACGTCGTTCTTGTGCGGAGCGAGTGCCGCGAGCGACTCGCTCAGTTCGTAGTTCTCACCGGGAGCCTTCGGAAACCACGCCGACTGAATCACACCGTTGGGTTGAAACACAAACGCCAGCCGAGTCGGAATTCCCTTCCCCGCGATCGCCGCTTTCTCCGCCGCCACACCCAACGCATGAGTGGCCAACATCGAATCAAGCACTGGCAGCGCCACCGCTGCTCCAAGCCCTTTCAACATTGTCCGTCGAGAGAGCAGGCCGGAGTTCGAGAACGTTCGTAAGGTCGATCGGTGAGCGGAAGTGATCTGATTGATGCGGAGATTCATGGATTTATCCTCGAATAATTCGATACCTATCTCGGTCTCAAAATCTAGCTGCCAGGGACACTTCAGCTATCCGTTGGGACCGCGACTTCAATGGCCGATCGTCAACGGAATGCTCTTATTGTTGATGGTTTGGCAGATCAGAACACGAAATCTTATTTCGTTGGGAAAATTCCTTTTCACCAGCTCAATGCATTCTGCGAAGCTCACTGATTCGTAGTCGCCAGAGCGAACCAACTCGATGCGCCGCATGAACTCGGTGACATATTCTGGCTCCATTGAGATCGGTAAAGCGCCGGTCTCATCCTCTTCAAACCCCATACTTTGCCCAACATGATCGAGCTATCTTTTGGGTGGTGGTGGTGGTGGTGGTGCGGGGCGCATCGCTTGTGGCGTTTGAGTCGAAATTCCAACGGCTCCATTGGTCGTGAGGCTATCCGCCTTCCCGGCGTTGATCTCTGCTGACGGTCTTAATGGCATCTTACTTCCCATGATTGAATCCTTGTGTGTGATCGAGTGACGCACCGCCGGAACACCCTAGCGGCCAAACGAGATTTCAACTTTTTTCATAATCTCCACCATTTCCACGTCAATCGCAGCAATCAAGATGCAATCAACCGTCGTGACCGGCATTTCGACAACAGCACTCTTAACAACTTCGTTGTTTCCCGCTACTGAAGAGTCCGGCAGCCAGACTGCGTCATAAATTACGAAATGTCCTGAGTCCGGATGGTCTGGCCATTCATCAACGCGACCATATAGCCGCCTCGGCTTATCTCCTTTTAGATGCAGGACAACAAAGTCTGATCGAGTACCACGATTTATTTTGCTGAAAGCGCTAAACCATTCAGACGGAAAGGATGTACGTTTTGTGAGCCCGACCGTCCGAAGAACCGCATGAAGCCAATCTTTATTCGCCGACCAAGCAAAGGTAACTCCCAAGACAAGTGAAATGCCAACTGACCAAACATAGGCAACTTGAGTCGTCCAAACTCCCAACTGCCAATGTTTGCCAACTGTTTTCAAAACCATTTCAAGAACATAAACCAGACTCTGGCTCAACGCCGTAAAAATCAGTGCTTGAACGACTCGCTCAAAAGGCGTTGTCTTCGGGTGAGCGGTCAATGAGTGAAAGATCCAGGATGCGATGAATCCTGGCAACAGAAATTGAATCAGCCCGACTAAGTCCGTCTTCAGCATATCCATCGCTCGGTACTCCGATCACTCAACATTTCCATCTCCGCGGCGCATCTGGAACGGTTCGCTGAGCACGATTTGGGAGATCAGCGTGGAGAACCGGTAGCCGTCCGCGGCGTGAGTGCTCAGGATTTTATCGACGGCGCAGCGGTCGTAGTATTCCAGTCCGCGACCAATCGCGTAGGTCATCAGCTTTTCGGTGAGGCAGCGGCTGAACTGTTTGCTGCGGCCTTTGAGGATCGCGATGAGTTCGGTCGAGCCGTTGAATTTGTCGCCGCTCGGCAACACGCCGGAAGCATCGACGTCGTGCTGACCGTCACGGTCGCGCCAACGGCCGACGGCGTCGAAGTTCTCGAAGCCGAAACCGAGGTCGTCCATTTGGCGGTGACACGAATTGCACATCGCGTTTTCGCGATGCAGCTTCAGTTGATCACGCAGCGAGGCGTCCGGCTTCGCGGCTTGCGTCACTTCGAGGCTCGGAACGTTTGGTGGTGGCGGAGGCGGTGCGGTGCCGAGGATGTTTTCCATGATCCATTTGCCGCGCTTCACCGGCGAAGTTCGTCCAGGATTTGAAGTCACGGTCAAGATGCTCGCTTGCGTGAGCAGCCCGGCTCGGCCACGGACGTTCTCCAGCGAAACCATTTGGAACTCATCCCCCTTCACGCCATCGAGTCCATAATGCTTCGCGAGTCGTTCGTTGAGGAATGTGAAATTCGCGCCGAGCAACTCCA
>JAYUFI010000938.1:0-24712 GCA_043738805.1 Planctomycetaceae bacterium
CGGCGGCAGTTCCACCACCGAAGACTGATCTCCCACGAAGCGGCTCGAACACAACAAGACTTGATGCCCATGCCGTGTCGCTTCGGCAATCGACTCGGGATCAATGGGCAAATGCGGCTGAGCCAACAAAACAAGTCGGTGCTGCGACACGCAAAGGTCACGCCACGCATCCATCGACTTGACAATCAGCAATCGCGATTCGATTTGCTCCCGCTCATCGACAGATAAACTCGCCACCATTGCCGCCGCAAAATCAATCACGTCATTTGGTGAAGCGGAACTCATTGGGAGTACGACTCGGCGTTCGAATGCGTCCGACTTCGTTGGTCCTCCAGGATCGTCCGGTAGCCCGAAGAATGTCCTCAGAGTCTTCACTTGCTCTTGGCGACCTGCCAGAAAAACGTCGGGAACCAGCAGCGGAGTTGTCGTTGAACTCTCGACCGCAACGGAGTTCGCGACCAGCTCATTCCACCGCCGATTCGTGGTGAAGCTTTCCCGGAGATTTTCCCAGTGCTCCGAAAGATCGGTAATGCCGTCTGGTTTCAATCCCGTTCGTCGAGCAATCCATTGATCGACAGCCGGAGCAGTCTCCAGCCATTGCTCCAAATCAGTGGAGTCCCGAACCAAAACATCTCGCCAGATTCCAAGAGCTCGCTTTTCATCGCACCATTTGGATTTGGACTTGTTGTCCCACTTGCAGGGGGTGACGAAAACGAACGTCATTTGGCTGACGTCGGAACCACGAGCCTCTCCCGTGCGTTGCTTGAAATCGTCGTTCGCCTTCGTGATCGGTGACTTATCTGTGCTCAACTCCCAGCCGCTGATCCCGTCTGGAACAAAGTCATTGCCGCGAGTGACTTCGACGAGACCATCCCATCCGTGACGCTGCACTCCCTCGCCCTTCGAAAATCGGACGAGTTGCGGTCCTTCGACAGTCGCGCGAACCAACATGCGGATGAGCTGCGGCAGAACCTGAATCGAGTCATTCGATTTGGCCCAATCTTGCAAGTCCGACTCGGTCATCCAGACTTTGGGACGAGCCGACGCACCGGCTTGAAGAGCCAACCGCACTTGCCGCTTTGCAACATGAATAGAGACCTTGCCTATGGCCGCATCCGCGAGGGCGTTGAATTCGTCCCACTCGGGAGTCCCTTCGCGGATATGAATGGCTTGAGCCAGGGTTAAGCGTCGTTCACGTTCTCGCGGGGGTAAGGCCAGTCCACGTTCGAGTCGACTGTGATTGCCTTTGTCGAAACCGTGATGCCGACAAAACTCGCTCTGGTTGGTTAGCCCCAACGCCACACGGCGACCTTTGTAGTAACCACCAAATGATGTCGCCCCAACCGGCGGTTCTTGTCGGGCTGCTTTTTTCTTGGCCATTGGACCTCCAACAATCGTTGTGTCACAATACAACGGTCTCTGGATTAGTCAATCGTTGTGTTGTCGGACAACGACGATTTGTGAAGTCGATAATTCAACGATAAAAAATCTGGATTTCCAGAGATCTCTCGCTGTACTCTATTTCTAAACTCTCAACTTCCTGAGTTTTTCCAGAAAATACTGTGCAATGAATTCAAAGACGCAATCCAAAATTGAACCTCTTCCTCCACTTGGAGCCGTGAGGCTCGGTGATGCCTCGCGGGACTTTGACGATTCCAGGAATCAGGAGCGAGCCTTGGTTCGGAGGCTCCTGCGTTCCGGTGGCGCGATCCGTCTCCGACGAGGTCGATTTCTCATTCGTCCAACAGACCAACAAGGTGCAGTTTGGGCACCGACAGAATCGCTGGTGCTGAAGTCTTTGATTTTGGACTGCGGAGGCCAATACCAACTCTGCGGCCCCATCACATTCCAGCGATATGGATGGGACGATCAGATACCCAATCGAATCCACGTCTACAACACACTCGATTCCGGCGAACGGGAGATTGGTTCGGTCGCGTTGGACCTCATCAAGGTGGCTCCATCACGACTTGGAGCCACCGAGGTCACGAGTCATCCCGATGGGACAGAATTGATTTGGCCCACGCGAGCGCGAGCGTTATTCGATGCAGTCTATGACTGGTCGCGTTTCAACAGTTTGCCGCGCGGTTACGATTGGATGCGATCGGAACTCAAGCGTGATTTCGTGACTGCTGCGGACCTTGTCGAAGTGACACTTCAATTCGCAAATCAGGGGACCATTCGCCGAATTGGTCGACTGTTGCAGGATTCAGATGCCCCGATGAAGTTGGTCCAAAGGCTCGAACAAAAACTGAGGCCGTCATCCAGTTTCATTGCCTGGGATCCCACGCAACCGAAACGTGGCTCGATTGACCGTCGCTGGGGAGTTGTTTTCAACCATGAATCATGAAAGTTGTTTACCAGCGATTCACCTTCAACCTGAAGAGTTTCGTGCTGACCTATCCTACACAGCGGCGACGACGGGATTCAATCAGCGATTGATTGAGAAAGATTACTTCTGCACGCTGTTGTTGCACGACTTTGCCAGTCTGTTCGACTCAGGACTGATCTTCAAAGGAGGTACAAGTCTCAGCAAAGTTCATGCGGGATTCTACCGCCTGAGCGAGGACTTGGATTTTATCATCCCGGTTGAATTGGATGTCTCGCGACGTGCTCGCCGCGAGAAAATCGAACCGATCAAACGTCACTTTGCTTCCATACCGAGCCGCCATTCTGAATTGCAAATCATCGAATCATTTGTCGCCAGCAATAGCTCAAAGCAGTACATAGGACGCATTGGTTATCAGTCCGCGGTCAGCGAGCAAGTCGAATCCGTCGTCATTGAAGTCAGTTTGCGTGAGCCATTATTGACTCCGCCTTTAATGGCAAGAGCACGGACTCTCTTGAGCAACCGCGATGAAAGCCCTGCCCGAGTTGAGCAGCCAAACGTGACCGTTCTCTCAACGATTGAAACCTATGCGGAAAAAATCCGCGCGGCTCTTTCTCGCCGTGAGCCGAAGATTCGAGACTTTTACGACATTGCCTATGCCATTCGTGCTGGCCTGATTGATTCCAGTGATTCTGAGTTGAGACGGCTCGTTGGGTTGAAGCTTGCCGTTCCCGGAAATGAGCCGGTTGATGTCTCCGCATCAAAACTGCAAACCCTTTCGAGACAGTCTGACACAGAACTCAAATCAGTCCTGCGTCCCGATGATCATGCCAACTTCCAACTCGACGAGATGTTTAACATCGTCGCTCAAATTGCCGCTGATCTTGAAAGGCAATGATCGCTGTTGCATTCGTTTTGTCGAGATAGTTGGTTCCTCTACCAACAAAAACGCCCAGCCGGTTGAAGGGCTGGGCGTTTGAGGTTTTGGTTTGAGTGGTGGGTCTCGATGACTCGACCCACCCTACAAGGCTACTTCTTTTCCAACGCGGCTTGCGCGGCGGCCAAGCGGGCGATGGGCACTCGGAATGGTGAGCAGCTCACGTAATTCAGGCCGATTCGGTGGCAGAACTTGACCGAGTCGGGTTCGCCGCCGTGTTCGCCGCAGATGCCGATTTTTAGATCGGCTCGCGTCTTGCGGCCGCGTTCGACGCCGATTTCCATCAGGCCGCCGATGCCGTCGAAGTCGATGACTTGGAACGGGTCTTTCGGAACGAGATCGCTCTCCATGTAGTGACGGATGAAGCTGCCGTAGTCGTCGCGGCTCATGCCCAGACCGGTCTGCGTCAGGTCGTTTGTGCCGAAGCTGAAGAACTCGGCTTCGGTGGCGATCTGGTCGGCGCAGATGCAGGCGCGCGGGAGTTCGATCATCGTGCCGACGAGGTATTTGACCTTGATCCCCTTCTCGGCGAAGACCTTGTCGGCGGTCTCGCGGACGATCTTGGCTTGAGCTTTGAACTCAGGCAGGAACGCGACGAGTGGGATCATGATTTCTGGCTCGACTTCGATGCCGGCTTTCGCCACGTCGCAGGCGGCTTCGATGATCGCGCGGGCTTGCATCTCGGTGATTTCTGGGAAGACGTTGCCGAGACGACAGCCGCGGAAGCCGAGCATCGGGTTGAACTCGTGCAGGGCTTTCACGCGATCGGCGATCTTCTCGACCGTGATACCCATCTGCGAAGCCATTTCGGCTTGGCCCTTTTCTTCGTGCGGCAAGAATTCGTGCAGCGGCGGGTCGAGCAGGCGGATCGTGACCGGGTAGCCCTTCATCTCTTTGAAGATGCCGGTGAAGTCTTCGCGTTGGTAGGGCAGTAACTTGGCGAGTGCCTTTTGGCGGTCGGCGAGATTCTCGGCGAGGATCATTTCACGCATGGCCTTGATGCGGTCACCCTTGAAGAACATGTGCTCGGTGCGGCAGAGGCCGATCCCTTGAGCACCGAAGGCGATGGCGGCGGCGGATTGTTCCGGCTCGTCGGCGTTCGTGCGGATCTTGAAGGTGCCGCGAACTTCGTCAGCCCACGACATCAGCTTCGCGAACTGCTGGTACACGCGACTGTCTTCGGCCTTCATCGTCTTGCTGATGAGCACTTGGACGACTTCGCTGGGCTTGGTCGCGATCTGGCCTTCCATGACTTCGCCGGTGAAGCCGTCGATGCTGATGAAGTCGCCATCGTTGAGCGTCTTGCCTTTGACGGTCAGGGTTCGCTTCTCGTAGTCGATCTGCAATTCTTGGCAACCGACGATGCAGACCTTGCCCATCTGGCGCGAGACGAGGGCGGCGTGTGATGATGCACCTCCGAACGCGGTCAAAATTCCTTCGGCGGCTTGCATACCGCGGAGGTCTTCGGGGGACGTTTCGCGGCGGACGAGGATCACGCCCTTGCCGTGCTTCTGAACGTAGGACTCTGCTTCGTCGGCGAAGAATTTGATCTTGCCGGTCGCGGCTCCGGGGCCAGCGTTGATGCCCTTGGCGAGCACTTTGCCTTCGGCCTGAGCTTTGCGTTTGGCGTCGGCATCGAAGATCGGCTGCAACAGTTGGTTGAGGTCGTCGGGTGGAATGCGGCCGACTGACAGAGCCTCGTTCTTGGTGATGAGACCTTCCTCGACCATGTCGACGGCGAATCGTACACCGGCGAAACCGGTTCGCTTGCCGTTGCGAGTTTGCAACATCCAGAGCTTGCCCTTCTGGATGGTGAACTCGATGTCCTGCACGTCGCGGTAGTGAGCTTCGAGCTTGCCGCGAATGTCCTGCAACTCCGCGTAGCAAGCGGGCATGTCTTGCGCGAGTTCGGCAATTTTCTTTGGCGTGCGGATGCCAGCGACGACGTCTTCGCCCTGCGCGTTGATGAGGTACTCGCCGTAGAAGACCTTCTCACCGGTGGCCGGGTCGCGAGTGAAGGCGACGCCGGTGCCGGAGTCCTCACCCATGTTGCCGTAGACCATCGAGCAGATGTTCGCGGCCGTTCCCCAATCGTGCGGGTAGCCATACTGACGGCGATAGACGACCGCTCGGTCGTTCTGCCAAGAACCAAACACGGCCGCGACGGCTCCCATCATTTGTTCCATCGGGTCGTCCGGGAAGTCGGCACCCTTCTTGGCTTTCACCGCCGCCTTGAATCGCTTGACGAGTTCCTTCAGGTCGTTGACGTTGAGTTCCGTGTCGAGATGCACGCCACGTTCGTGCTTGAGTTCTTCCATGATGTGCTCGAACGGGTCGATCTCGGTCTTCGACTGCGGCTTCAGGTCGAGCACCACGTCGCCGTACATCTGCACGAAGCGACGATAGCTGTCCCAAGCGAATCGCTCGTTGCCAGTGGACTCGATCAACCCGGCCAGCGTCTTCTCATTCAGACCGATGTTGAGAACCGTATCCATCATGCCGGGCATCGAAACGCGAGCACCGGAACGACAAGAGACGAGCAGCGGATTCTTGGCATCGCCGAACTTCGCGCCCATGACCTCTTCGGTTTTCCGCATCGCGTCTTCAATTTGAGCGGAGAGACCTTCCGGGTACTTGTTGCCAGCCGCTCCGTAAAGGTTGCAAACGTCAGTCGTGATCGTGAATCCCGCCGGGACCGGCAGACCAATCAAGCACATCTCGGCGAGGTTCGCTCCCTTACCACCGAGCAGGTTTTTCATCTTGCCATTGCCATCCGCTGAACTACCACCGAAGAAATACACAAACTTGTCTGACATGAAATCTTTCCCTTGAAATAATCGCTGCACCGGCGACTCAACACACGGTCCGCCCGGATCATTTATCAACAACGGAGGGCGAAAACGCTCCTCCCAGGCCAGCCTTGGCGCAGCAAGCGGGGCAAATTAGCGACCGCCAGTCATGTTCTCAAGCAACCCCATTCACCGCTTGACTCTCTAATGCTCGTGTGAAAGAGTGTCGAGTTTCTTGTGGCACAAGGAATTGTGCTCGTGTGAATTTTCGCGAATTGAGAACCGTCGAGTTTCCTGTAGCAGCCCAAAGCGATGGCTTTTGGCGGACCTTATTCTCTAACCCGATTATGTGGGACGTCAGATTGCCAGGTGCCGGTACAGCCAGACTAAGACGCGAGGTCCGCGGCCGCATTCCCGCTTTTCAGTCATCTCGATCAAGCAACTGCCAATGAGGTAGGTTATCCTTTCCCCGGTATCGGCTCCGGCAAGCATCGAACCTTTGAGGTCCAAATTCATGGAAGCCAAGCTCATTTCCACTGAAGGGGAGCGGTCGATCCGTCTGAAGAAGGATGTGACGATCGTCGGTCGCAAACGGGGCGTCTGCGATATTTTCATTGATCGCAGCAGCATCTCGAAGTTGCACTGCATCATCGTGAAGACCGACGGATTGCTCTTCATTCGAGATTTGGGCAGCACGAACGGGACGAAGGTCAACGGCCAGCGAGTGACTCGCGGGGCACTGTTGCCTGGAGACGAACTGGCCTTTGCCAACTCGAAGTACAAAGTTCATCTCGGCCCAGACGACCCGGACATGGTCGAACAAGACGCCGGGACCGAGGTGATGATCGCCATGCCTGGCCGACGTCAGCATGACGAAGAACGGCTCGATAGCCAGGATGGCGAGGGCGACATTGACGAGGCTCCCGCTCCGATTGGCCGACGATCGTCAATGAGCGATGTTCGCCTTCTCAGCGATGATGAAGTTGACGAACCGGACTTCGACAGCGATGACGACGAGTAACTGCTGTCGTCGTCCCGTAGCCCGGTTTTCCAAACCGGATTGAGTGTTTTGCCTCGGTCGGATAGTAGAACCGTCTCTCTCGCCCGGTTTGTAAAACCGGGCTACGTGGCGGCGATCGCGATGTGTTGAGCTTGCTGCGGATCGGTTTCTGGAAAGTCATCGCGGAAGTGAACGCCGCGACTTTCGGTACGAGCGGTTGCTGATGCGGCCATCAATCGCGAGACGAGCAACAAGTTTTGTAATTCCCAACCTTTGAGCTGTGAGAACTCGCGCGTCGAGACGTAACGATCCCAAAAGTCGATCTGCGTTGTCGCGTCTTTAAGCCCCGCTCCGTTGCGCGTGATGCCGACGTGTCGTCCCATCAAGCTTTGCAATGAATTCGTCAGGTCGGTGAGATTCAAGTCGTGATCATCTTTCACATCGTGAGTCCAGTCGGCTCGCAACGGGATCGCGGCAAAGCTGTCCGGTTGAGCGAGTGCGAGTTCCGAGGCACCGCGTCCGCAACGAAGTCCATAAACGAGTCCTTCTAGCAAACTGTTCGACGCGAGTCGATTCGCGCCGTGTAGGCCGGAGGAACTCACTTCGCCCGCAGCCCACAGGCCGGGAACGGTCGTGCGTCCGTCGAGGTCGATCGTCAGACCGCCGATCATGTAATGCGCACCTGGCCGCACCGGAATTTGATCGGTCGTGATGTCGAGGCCAAACTCGGCACAGACGCGGCTAATGTGCGGGAAACGTTCGGCGATCAGTGATTTGGGAAGATGCGTGAGATCGAGATAGACGCACGAGTGCTTCGTCTTTTCCATCTGTCGCGTGATCGCCAAGCTGACTTCGTCGCGCGGGGCGAGTTCCAGCGAAGCGTGATAGTCCCCCATAAACCGATGCCCGAAGCAGTCACGCAGATACGCTCCTTCGCCGCGCACTGCTTCGGAAATCAAATGCCGCGAACTCCCCGCGATGTAAAGCACCGTCGGATGAAACTGCATGAACTCCATGTCGCGCAGTTCGGCTCCGGCACGGAAACCGATTGCGTGACCGTCGGCGGTGGCGATGTCGGGATTCGTCGTTTCGCGATACAGCCGCCCGGCCCCGCCGGTGCAAAGAATTGTCTGCTTGGCCCAGACGAGCGTCTTGCCGTGTTGAGCATTCCAGACGATGGCCCCTCGGCTGATACCCTCGTGAGTGAGTAAGTCAATCGTCGCGGTCTGCTCCCAAACTTGCACATGTTCAGCAGATCGAATACAGGCGATCATCGCGCGCATGACTTCCTTGCCGGTCGCGTCACCGAGTGCGTGAGCGACTCGCCGATGACTATGGCCGCCTTCTTGTGTGAGCGCGATCTCGCCGTCTTTGAGATCGAACTGAGCTCCGAATGCCGCGAGTTCGCGAATCCGTTCGGGAGCCTCGTTCACCACCATGCTGACGACGGCGTCATCGCACAGTCCTTTCCCCGCAGCCATCGTGTCAGACGCATGATTCGCGACGTCATCCAGCGGGTCGAGCACTCCTGCGATGCCCCCTTGAGCGTACGCGCTATTCGACTGACTCAGCGCGTCCTTTGTGACGACGATCGTTGTCAGGCACGGATCAACGGCGAGTGCCGCTCGAATACCCGCGATTCCGCCGCCGATGATCAACACATCGGCAAATAGATGTGGTACACGCTTCGGATCAAAGCGAACCAGATAACGGCGTTTCAGCGGCAGTTGCAGTTGTGGCACGATCACCCGGTTATTCGACAGAAAACAGAATCGACGAGCATGTCGAAATCGGGAAACAACGCCGAGCGAATGCTCTCGCCACACAGGCAACCGGCGTTCGCATCGTATTGGCCGCTCTTCAACGTTCAAAGCCAAGACATCCGCTGCTACCAAGTCACTCACGCGACGGACGCCGCGTGAGCGACCCGGCGGATTGCGCTATGGTCGCAAAAAAAGAAACCGCTTGATAAACCGAATGACAAAAGACACTTTGTCGGCGAACCCAAACGAGACAATGGTCGTCTTGTGTAATCCTGCGTTCGAGATACCCAACTTTGGGTGTTGGAGGTGTGATGACTTTTGCAGCCCATCAGTCACGACACGTCGGAACAGACTTCACGTTCGAGGGCCGAGAGGAGGCCACCGGTATTCTCGGCACATACACAACAGTGAAGTCGCACCAGTTGTGATGGCTGACACGCTGGAAGAACTCAGGCGTGAAACGCGGGCATATCTTGGTAAAGAGCCGAATGCGTTCCTTTATTTGACTGATGCTGACAACCGCGTTTACGAGATAGTGAGCAACGAGAAGCATCAAGCGGCCCTCGAAATTGCGCGACGTCATACCACGATTTCTGTGGCCCTATTGACCTTATGCTTGACCTGCCTACTAGGGGCGTCGGGCGGCTCACTTGGTGGATGGGCAGTGGTCTGCTTTTTCAGTGTGGGCACATTGTATGCTTTGATTCTCCGAGCAAGGCTGTTCAACGAAGTCGAAGGCTTTATTGTTTGTGAGATCCTGTTAATCCTTGCCTTGATGGTGATTCCCGTGCTGGTGCGAGTGCATAACATCACCGCCGAGCCAGGTGCTGCGGTCGTCCGGTCACGCGATTGACGGTTCTCGACCTTCAGTGCCGTGGGCATGTAGGTCGGCTGTTGATTTTTTGAGAGTGAGCGACGGCTACTTCTTCGGCGGTTCCGTCACCTTGATCGTCACCGGGCGGCTGGCCATTGAGACGAGCGTGTTGGGACGGTCTTTCGCGTCCTGGGCTTTGTTGAACGGCACCTGCGCTTGCCCGAGCACCGACATCGTGTAGTCGCCGGGGCGAGTTCCCGCTTGCACGGTGATGCGTAGCGTGACGTCGTTCGTGTTGGCTGCGATTGTGCTGTTCGGCAATTGGAAGTTGCCCTTGAACGACAGCGGGATGACATTGATCGAGTTCGTGAACTCTGGCCAGTACCGCTTCGCCTGCAGCTTAAGTTCGATGGTCTTGCCTGCTTCCACTTCAATCTGATCCGGGACCAGTTCGAGCGAGTACGGAGCACGCTCGCGCACGGAGATGAGTTGCTCGCGAGTCGGTCGGCTGCTGCCGAGGTTGGCTTGATTCCAGACTCGCGTATACGGCCGGACTTCACGGCGAAGCGTTGTCTCGCCGAATTTGGCTGTGGCGAAGAGTTTGATCGGTCCAGCGAAGTCGGCGGCGTTTTCGTCGGACCACAACACGAAGGTCACTTGCTGGTTGTCGCTGGTCGTCGGCGCGGCATGAACGCCGGGAGGCAAGCCTTCGGCGGTGATCGTGTACGGGCCACTTTGCCCGTCACCGAAGTGCGTCACGATGTCGAGATAGGCCGTCGAACCTTTCCACAACGTGACATGGCCGGGGCCGGGGTTCTGGCTATGAATGGCCGCCACGAACAGATTCGGCTGCGGCTTTCGCAGCGAGAGCACGTATTGATAACGCGGCCCGCCTCGGCCGTATCGTTCCAGCACGAGGATGCGATATTTCTGATCTTTGTTGAGCGACAACATGCCGACGGGGTCTCGCAGATGTCCGTCGAACGCATTCATCCGATGCCCGAAGTCGTCGAACTCGCCGACTCGGTTCCGCTTCTCATCGAACGCGACGACGAGCGGATCGGCGCGGCCACTGATCCGTTCTGAATAAATCTCGACCGCGTACTGGCCGTTCTCCGGGACGGTGACTTCATACCAATCGGCATCGCGCGGCTGATCGAACCGGCCGGAGACAATCGCCGGGAGCGAGATCGGTTGCGGCTTGTCGAATTCGTTGTTCGGCTCGGCCTCGATCGTCACAGGCTGATTGACGACGAGCATCCGCTGCGCCGTGAGAGATGCTCCCACGCCGGGCAACTCCGGCCGCACTTGAAACCCATTGAGCGTGCAGGTTCCGGCCGTCGGCAAGAACGCATGATCGGTCGGGTGTTCCAGGAAGCGATACAGTCCCAGTTCCAACAGGTCCGCCGGAGCGGTCACCGGTAACGTGATCTCGTCGAGCGGTGCGTCATGAATCTGCGCGGTCGACTTCTTCGCACCGCTGCCGAGATTGCGACCAAGTACGGTCAACGTCGCCGATTGTCCGGACGTGATCGCTCGCGGAAAGACATTCTCAACGTGCGGTCGATCCGAGATCACGAGCCGATACGGTGCTCCGCCATTGAACGTCAGATCGTGGAACTTCACGAAGAACTCGCCGTCCTCCGGAGCGACGAAATCGAGAAACGGATCGGCCCCGAAGTGGTCGCTGTTCGATGCCAGCGGTTTGCCGGTCTTGTTCGTCAGCGTGAGCGTCCCGTCCATCGTCGAGTCCAACCGCGTCGCGAAACAATCGACGGTGACTCGCTGCCCACGCTTTGCCTCGAACCGAAACCAGTCTTCCCCGTTCTGATCGCTGCTCCCATTGATCGCCGAGTTCACCGCGACGAGCTGCGCCTTTTCCGGTTCATTGTTCGGCTCGACTTCCGCAACATCCGTCAGTCCGTGCGAAACCGCCAACAGCCGAGGATTGCTCACGCCAAACCGCCCAACCAGCCGCACGTCATACGTTCCAGCCGGCACATCCGCCGCGACGCTGACTTTGAAGAACCGCTCCTTAACGAACTCCGCTTTCAATCCCGGATGATCGAAGAGCAACGACTTCACCTCTTCGACGTCACCGCCAAGAACTTCGACCTCCATCGTCGATCCCGCCGCCGCACCAATCGGACTGAGGCGATCAAAGCGGATGAGCGGCAGTTCGCCAAACGCGAATGTGGCAGTACAAATGACCGTTAAGGCAAAGGCGCTGACAGTTAAAGTGTGCTTTGATGACATTCGCCGCATCTCCATCACGGATGTGTTACTCAGCCTGAATGGTTTGGACTATCGGTCGCTAAGAAGCTTGAACATCCGATGCCGTATTCGTAGAGTCCGGCCCGCTTTCTTCATTGCTGGCAACCTACGGTAACAAGCTCCTTCAAATGCGACATCCGCAGTACATTGACGTTGTCGATCCCGATGAAGAATGGAAAAAGGGGATAATCGGAACGCTGCTCAAATGGAAACAAGTTTCCGCAGCAATCGGGCTGGACATCACCGGGGGAGTGGTCGCATACCTTTACGTTCATTGGACAGCGGCGGTTCTGATTTTGGGCGTGCTGCCTTTTGTCGCAACTGTCGCTTACATTACGCGACGAAATGTTTTGGTACGGCTGCGTTCAGACAAACGGTTACATCTGATTTGCCATGAAACAAGAGACGATGTGGCAAAGATTGCCGCAACCGATGCGCGATCCATGCAAATCGTCACTCAAATTGAACAGTTTCATCAAAGGACAGTGGACCGAGTTTCGTTGTTTTTCCGAGAACTTCTAGAAGACCCAACAGCAAACTGTGTTATCCGCCTAGCTTCCATCTCGGAGTGTGGAAACGAGTACGTCACGAAAGCAAGATCCGACGGACTGGAAAATGCGACGCGTACTTTGAACACTGAACCGTTGCCATTCGACAAGGGCTTGGCGGCAGCACTGAGATCAAAAGACTTTGTTGGCGTTTACATAATCCACGAGATAGTGGCTGCAATCGAAGCGGGCATTTGGATGCGTACGAAGAATGACGACCTCAAGGACTTAACAACTCTCATGGTTGCCCCGATCAATGGGTACGAATCAACTCAAAAAGTGATGCTGGGAATTCTCTATGTTTGTTCAAAAAAGAAGGACGTCTTCAGTCCTGGCCACGCTCTCCCCCTTAAAGCTGTTGTCGATCTCTTAGGAACCGTTTATCCGTCACTTATTTCTCGCGCAGCTAAAGCTCGAAAGCCAAAGGTGAGCCAATGATGTTTCGCAAGAATGTGCAACTCATTCGGAGTGGGTCCGTAGATTCAAAAGACATCGCTTTCCCGCGACAGTTTGCCGAAAATGTCGCTCGGCTCAACCAGAGCGAAATGACGACGACTAGCGAAGAAATTCGTGGCGTCGAAGCAACGCAGCAAATCAAACAGACCTGCTCCGGCGACAAAGACCAAGCGGGCAAATAGCTAAACCAATTCCAGAATCGGCTCACCTTCGTTGAGGATCGGCAGCGGGCGCTTGGCCTGATCGAAGAAGACGTGGTGGTGGTCGATGTCGAGCACCTTGTACATCGTCGAGAGGACGCAGCCGGGTGTGTAGGGTTTCGTCGTCGGGTACTCGGCGCGAGCGTCGGTTGTGCCGATGGCTTGAGCCATTTGCAAACCGCCACCAGCGAAGAGGACGCTCATCGCACCGGGCCAGTGGTCACGGCCGGAGCCGCCGTTGATGCGCGGCGTGCGGCCGAATTCTCCGAAGCACATCAACAACACGTCGTCGAACAAGCCGCGTTGATGAATGTCGTTGACGAGTGCCGCGACCGCACGGTCAAACTTTGGCAGCAGGTTGTTCTTGAGCTGCGCGAAGTTATCGCCGTGAGTATCCCAACCGCCGCCTGCTTGAATGGTGACGTAGGTCACGCCTGCCTCAACCAATCGCCGTGCCAGCAGGCAGCTTTGACCGAGATCGTTGCGGCCGTATTGATCGCGGAGCTTCGGGTCTTCCTTCTGAATGTTGAACGCTCGCACGGCGCGGTCGTTCGTGATCATCTCCATCGCGTCACGGTAAAACGTGTCGAGGCCGGCGATGTCCCCTTGCGTGTCGATGTCGCGGCGGATTGTGTCAAGTTTGCTCATCAAGCCTTGCCGGCGTTCGAGCCGCGACAGGCTGACTCGGCCGGGGAGTTTCAGATTGCGGACGTTGAAGCCGTCGTCGTTTGGATTGCTGTCGGGCGAGAACGGATTGAAGGACGCTCCAAGGTACGCCGCCTTGCCCAAGCCCAGCGAGTTCGGGAGGTTGACATACGCGGGCAGGCTCTCGGAATTCGCTCCGGCCATCTTGGCCACGACCGCACCGCACGCCGGATAAATGTTGTTGTTGACCTCGATTGTCGGCTGATAGCCGGTCAGCATCCACTGCGAGCCCATGCCGTGCCCGGCATTCGTGTGCGTGGCCGAACGGACGATCGCCAGCTTGTCCATGATCTGCGCCTGCAACGGCAGGTGCTCACTGATCTCGATCCCCGGCACGTTGGTCGGGACCGGCTTGAACTCGCCACGAAATTCCGACGGAGCGCCCGGCTTCAAGTCATACATATCGATGTGGCTTGGCCCGCCTGCTTGCCAAATCTGGATGACCGCTTTGCGTCGAGCGGGCTTTTTGTCGGACGTCGATTCCGCTCGAAGCGAATTCGCAAGCGTCAGTCCGCCAGCAGCAAGGCCGCCGACGCGAATGAAGTTACGGCGAGAGAGTCCATCACAAGAACGAGTGGCAGGGCCAACTAGATCGAGCATGATAGAAGACCTTTCGAGGCGGGCGTTGTGGCAAGGCCGAGCGTTACACTGGCAATAGCGGAGACCGAAAGCGGCTCAACAGGATACTTCGGCAATCGAGACAGGAAAACGCATTCTGATCTGTTTTTCCTGTTCAATCGGAACTTTATGCCGAATGTACCCGGAGAGAGAGAGTTTAACCGCACGCCACAGGCACGCGAGTTTTTCGACGATAGCCACTCAACAAAATCATCCGCTCAGAAACGCGCGTGCCTGCGGCGTGCGGTTAGACAATCCTCAGCAACAACTCGTCGAAAGTAAGCCACAAAACAAAACCGCCCGACGACTCGAAAGTCATCGGGCGGTTTGCGTTACAGGACTATTCCATTCATGCGGTCAGTCTCGATTGCTCAAACCGCACCTTCGCCGGATTCGCCGGTACGAATACGGATCACGTTTTCGAGATTCGAGACGAAAATTTTTCCGTCGCCGATCTTGCCCGTGCGAGCACCGCCCACGATGGCGTCAATCGCTGGCTGAACGTGAGCATCGCTGACGACGACTTCGACTTTGACCTTCGGCAAGAAATCAACGGTGTATTCCGCACCGCGATATTGTTCCTTATGACCTTTCTGACGACCGAAGCCTTTGCATTCAGTCACGGTCATCCCAAACACGTCGATTTGGGTCAGAGCTTGTTTCACATCTTCTAATTTGAAGTGCCGAATAATGGCTTCAATTTTTTTCATGGTTTGGTTCCCCAAGAGTATTCGTGATTCGGAACAGAGACGTCCACAACCCGACCGGCTGTGGACGTCGTCTCCAACGTCTGACCGGCAAGTTCTAGCGGCTGGCAACGAAGTCTGGATAGGCGTGAGCTCCCATCTCCGGGCCGTCCAATCCTTCCATCTCGACCTCGCGGCTGACACGCAGCGGGGTGATCTTGTCGCTGATCTTGAACCAGACATAGGCCATCGTGAACCCGAAGACCCATACCACACCGGCATTGAGCAACTGAGCCCACAACTGCGAGGCGTCGCCAAACAGAATCCCTCGCACACCATCAGTCAGAACACCATCGGTGTCCAAATTGTCGTCGAACGCTTTGCGAACCACACCGTTCCAGCCCATACCGTACTTACCGTTGGCAAAGATACCGAGGGAAATCACACCCCAAGTGCCGTTCACGCCATGCACGGAAATCGCACCGACCGGATCGTCGATCCCGCGACGTTCCCAGAAGAAGACGCTTTCTACAACCAGCACGCCAGCAACGAGGCCAATTACGACCGCCGCCCAAGAATCTACGAACGCACACGGAGCAGTGATCGCCACTAAACCGGCCAACATCCCATTGCAAATCATTGACGGATCAGGCTTCATTCCCTTGAGCATCATCCAACACATCGTGGCAATCGAACCGGCCACGCCAGCCAACATCGTGTTGACCACAACCACACTGATCCGCAGGTCGGTCCCCGAAAGCGTCGAGCCGGGATTAAATCCGAACCAACCAAACGCCAGGATGAACGTGCCAGCAATCACCATCGGAATGTGGTGCGCGGGAATCGGGACCGGTTTGCCATCGACGTACTTGCCTACTCGCGGCCCAATGATCATCGCTCCGGCCAGTGCGATCGCACCGCCCATCGCATGAACCACGCCTGAACCCGCGAAGTCCACAGCACCGTGACCTAAGCCCCAGTTTTTTCCGGACTGAGCCAACCAGCCACCGCCCCAAACCCAGTTCGCGTAGATGCAATAAGGGAGAGCGACCCACAGACCGTACAAGCAAAAGTTCTTCCAACTCCAACGTTCGGCCATCGACCCCGTTGGGATCGTGGCGGTCGTGTCCATGAAGACCATCATGAAGAAGAACAAGGCCATGACGCTGACGTCATCCATGCCGTTCAAAAAGAAGCCCTTCGTCCCCATCAAGCCATAGGTGAAGACGCCCGGTGCGGCCGGATCTTCGCCGATACCGATACCGCTATTCAAAATCGACGTACCTGGGCCGAGCGACGAATACCAGCCTGGCGCAACAGGTCCGTTGAACCAGTTACCCCAACCAAGCGCGAAGCCGTAGACCCAGAACGCGATGCAACCCAACGGATAAACCATCAGGTTCATTGCCGAAGTGTGCGCCGCATTTTTGGAGCGACACAAACCGACTTCCACCAACATAAATCCCGCTTGCATAAACATGACCAAGAATCCGCACAACATCACCCAGACCATATTGATCGAGAAGACGTTGTGAGCGATGCGGTCATAAAGCTTGTCCGGCGTCATTGCTTTGGGATCGCCGTCACCAACGGGACCAGCCGATGGGGTCGTCCAATAACCAGCAGCACCACCGCCAGCATCCGGCCACAGAGCCGGCGCAGGGGCCGGTGGATTTGTCCCCGTGAAATACGGAGGCAACTCGACAGCAGGTGCCGTCGCCGGAGCAGCCGCATCGGGCGCGGCAACTGGAGCAGCCGCAGCCACCGGTGGCTCAGCACTCGTGGGAGCATCTTGGGCGAAAGCGACGACCGCTCCCCAGGACAACAACAGTCCCCCTGACAACAACGTGTTTCTCAACAACTTTCGCATCATCTTGTCTGCTCCTCAACGCTAACGAGGCATAACGGAAGCCCACGAACCTGCGACATACTCACAAGTCCGCGCAACAAACAGACCGCAAAGTTTGAGCGCCGCAGTCCGTGTCTCGTGTTTCGCAAGCGGTGTGCCGAAGCCGACAGCAGGACACCTCAGAATGCCCCGGCCAAACCCCTCTCAGGCGGATTTCGCCGAGGGTTTTCCACGAATCGGTTCGCCAAAATCTTTATAGATTCTTGATACTAGCCACAGCCGCGTCGCGAGATGCCAGTCGATTGATCGGTGCTGACCAGATCGCAGGCACGCACGTTGGAATGACTCAAGCTTGCCCACGCGTCGCCTCGTAGGACGGGCACTCCTGCCCGTCAGCCCTCTCTGCGACGGGCAAGAGTGCCCATCCTACAAAACAAAAAAAGCCCGGCTTTTCAAAAAAGTCGGGCTTCTGCCGAGGTCGCATTCTGCTGAAATTGATCAGCGCCTACTTCGCCCCGGCGTCCTTCAACGACTTCGCCAGCCACGCTTTCGAGACTTCCGGATTCGGCTTCGCGTCACCTTCAACTTCGTTACGAATCCAACGGATTGCGGCTTCGGTCGAATCGAGGAATCGCTTGTCAGTCCAGGTCGATTCGTTGTGGCCGAGGTTGTTGAAGAAAATCTTGCCGTCGCCCCATGAGCGGCACCACGCCACCGGAACATGTCGAGCGTCCACGACTTCGACTTCCTTGTCCCCTTCTTTGATCTTCTTCTTGCCCCCCTTCGTCTGGCACTTCTCGATATCCAAACTCATCAGGACATGCACGTTTTCCGGAACCCAGTGCGTGTACCAGTAGATTTCATCCTTGATTTGAAACTCATTGCCGAACGGTTTCATCGCCGGAAACCTCGTGTCATGCACGGCGATTGTCACCAACTCGCCAGCGTTCCAAGGATGTCCTTCAAACGTCCCGCCCGCCAAATCCCAATACCACTTGTGATCCGGATTGTTCGTGCGATAGGTGTCAGCAGCGGAGTGAAACCCAATCCAACCATGTCCCTTTTGCTTCAACCAATCGTTCATGAAATAGTCGCGAGCTTCATCGGTGATCGACAACTCGCCGGTCGTGTAGAACATGACCACGTCGTAGTTCTTCAAGTTCTCCTTCGTGAAATCCGCTTTCGAGTCTTGTGTGCAATGAATCGAAAACAGTCCGGTCTGCTGGCCGAGCTGCGTCATCGCGACTTCTGACGCCGCGAGATCCTTCTTCTGACCATCTTTCACACCACGGTTCACCGAGCCATGCACGAAGCCCTTGCTCTCGGTCAGAAACAGGATTTTCGTTTTCGGAGTTTGAGCCTGAGCCGCCATCGGCAGACTCAACCCACTCACCAAACCGGCAACCACCAACGCAGACAGAAACGCTCGACGCATCATCTCAGAAGCTCCTTGGAACAGTCTTGAAAAAACTCACTCACACTCTTGCCGGCTCGCTAAATTATTTCGCGAGACCAGAAATCAGGTGTGGGATGATACGGCTCCGCCAAGTATCTCGCAAAGAAGCTCACGTGATGAATGACGAACGCCACTCGCTTCCGTACTATCCGCGCCCCAACTTCGGCCTCTCCATCTATTCGACGCTCAATCACTCATGACAGACACCATTCAAGCCAGCATCTACGATTTTCCACAGTATTACGAGCTGTTGTTCGGCTCCGATTGGCGTGCGGAGTTTCATTTCCTCAAAGCCTGCTTCGAGCAGCACGCGACGCGTAAAGTTCGCTCGCTGTTCGAGCCGGCAGCGGGGACAGGCCGGTTGCTGCTGCAGTTTGCGAAAGCGGGCTACAAGGTCGGCGGCAATGACCTCAACGAGAAAGCGGTGGCGTACTGCAACGATCGGCTGCGCAAGCACAACTTTCCGGCGAACGTCACGGTCGGTGATATGGCCGCGTTCCAATTGAAGCGGCCGGTCGATGCGGCATTCAACACGATCAACACGTTTCGGCATCTCCCTACTGAGGAGACTGCCGAAGCGCACTTGCATTGCATGGCCGCAGCGCTCGCGCCCGGCGGCATCTATGCACTCGGCCTGCACCTGCTGCCGACGAAAGGGCCGCACGACGAAGAGGAATCGTGGACCGCTCGCCGAGGTCACGTGCAGGTCAACTCGCGGATGTGGTCCAAGAAGGTTGATAAAAAACGTCGCATGGAAGACCTCGGCATGACGCTCGATATCTGGATGCCGACGAAACATTTTCAAATCGAAGACGAGATGCACTACCGGACCTACACGGCGACGCAGATGTTCGACCTGCTTGCGCGAGTCCCCGAACTCGAACACGTCGCGACATATGACTTCGCCTATGACCTCAAGCAACAGGTCACAATCGGGCCAGCCACTCAAGACGTCGTGTTGATTTTGCGCCGAAAATAAACAGATGCGTGTGAAAGTCTTTGTCGCTGAAGTCGTGAGGCTTGAGCCTTAGTCTGAATCACTCTAACGGTGAAGTTGCGTGTCTATTTTGCAAATCGTGATTGAACTCGGTGGCTGGTTTCTGCTCGCGATTTGGGCGGCCTTGGCCGGCATTCCCTCGGTATGGTTCATCGGGCGATCACTGAAGCGGAAGAGCGACAGCGTGCCGGAGCCGGAATCATGGCCGACCGTTTCTGTCGTCGTGCCGGCGCGCGATGAAGGGCACAAGATCGAAGCGGGGCTGAGGTCGTTGCTGGCGTCTGATTATCCGAGCCTGGAGGTCATCGCGTTGGATGATCGTTCGCGCGATGAGACCGGAGCGATCATGGATCGGCTGGCGACGGATGCTCGATTACACGTCATTCACATCATGGAGTTGCCGGACGGTTGGCTCGGGAAAAATCATGCATTGCAAGTGGGGCAACAACGATCGACCGGCGAGTGGATTCTTTTCACGGATGGCGATGTGGTTTATCAGCCGGACACGATTCGCCGCTCTGTGCGATATGCGGTTGCTGCGGGTCTCGATCACTTGCCGATGTATCCGAGCATTGAGTCCGAAGGAATTTTTGAAGCGGCGTTTGTCGCCGCGTTTGGTGTGATCTTCGCCGCTGGAACGCAGCCGTGGTTGGTGCCGACTCGTTGGATGCGAGCTTACGCGGGAGTCGGAGCGTTCAACTTGGTGCGACGGTCGGCGCTCGAACGAGCGAACGGTTTTGAACCGATTCGGCTCGATATTTTGGATGACGTGAAACTCGGCAAAATGTTGAAGCAGACGGGATCGAAGGCAGAGGTGTTGCGGTCGGGAGATGCGATTCGCATTCGTTGGCAGCAGTCGGCGTGGGCCTGCATCACCGGCTTGGAGAAGAATGCGTTCGCGGCGGCCAATTATTCAGTGTGGCAGTTGTTGTGGATTTGTGGCGTGACCTGCGCGGTCTTTTGCGGGCCGCTGTGCGGCGCTCTCGTCGCGGGAGACGCGCGGACTGGTTATGTCGTGGCAACGGTGTTGTCGCATCTGCTGTTTGGTTTTAGTGCGCGACTCTTCGGGCATTCGTTTTGGTTGTTTCCGATGCTGGTTCCGTCGGGTCTCGCGTTCGTGTTTGCGTTCTTGCGATCGGGCTGGATCACGCTACGGCAGGGAGGCGTTCGTTGGCGCGACACGTTTTATCCGTTGGAATTGCTGCGAAAAAATATCTATCAGTGAGTGGTTTTGATTTGCCCACGGAAAGACACGGAAGGGAAAGGGGACTGGAATTGTCGTTGAAGCGAACTGGTGTGCCCACGAATCCTGCGCCTCTGCGGGAGTCTTTTCATAGTTGTCTCCTCGGACGCCAGGATTTATGCACCCACCCATCACAACACAAACTGTGTTCGCTTTATTATTCTCTTTTCCGTGTCCTTACGTGTGTTCCGTGGGTAAATCAATCCGCTTAACACTGGGTGTTGAAAGGCTCATCAAGTTATGAATCGAAGTGAAACCTTACGGCGTCTGCGAGACGCTCGACCGATCATCGCGCCGTCGATGTTGAAGTGTGATTTTGGAAACTTGCAGCGCGAGGTCGAGCGGCTGACGGTAGCCGGTTCCAAGCTGCTGCATTGGGATGTGATGGATGGGAACTTCGTCCCGAATCTTTCGTATGGGGCGATGCTCATTGAGCGAGTGCGACCGCTGACTGACATGCTGTTTGACGCGCATCTGATGATTTCTGATCCGGCGAAGTATCTCGACGAGTACATCAAGGCGGGTTGCGAAGCGATTACGTTTCACATCGAAGCGGTGCCGGAGCCGGTGTCGTTGCTGCGTCGCATTCGTGAGGCGGGCTGCGTGGCTGGACTGGCGTTGAATCCGGGAACGCCGTTCGAGGCGATCGCACCGTTTGTCTCGGAATGCGATCTGGTTTTGGTAATGAGCGTGCAGGCGGGATTTGGCGGGCAGTCGTTCATTCCGACATCGGTCGAGAAGCTGAAGAAGGCTCGGCAGATGATTTCCGCCGACACGATCTTGTCTGTCGATGGTGGCATCGGCGTGAAGACGATCGCGGCGTGTGCTGACGCGGGGACGGACTTGTTCGTTGCCGGGAGCGCGGTTTTCGATCAGAGTGATTACAAGCTGGCCGTGACGGAACTCAGCCGTTTGGCGAGCCGTCCGAATTGATGCAGGTTTTGAGGAGCGCTCCGAATCGAGCGTCAGAATATATGACAAGAGTCGCCGTGGTTCGTCCCGGCTGGACCGACTTCGATGAGCAGCACCGGATTTTGGGGTCGCTCGAATTGCCGCTGAATCAGCGTGGCGAAGTACAGGTCTTGGCATTGATCTCGCGACTGAAGGAGTTGTCGCTCGGTCTGGATGTCGTGTTGTCGGGAACCGGGTTGCCGGTGAAGCCGACCGCCGACGCGATCGGCGAGGCGTTGGGGATCGACGTCCGCGAATCGGAGAATCTCAACAACGTCAATCAAGGCTTGTGGCAAGGCTCGTCGATTGAAGAAATTCGCCGCAAAACGCCCCGCTGTTTCAAGCAATGGGAGGACGCGCCGGAAACGATTTGCCCGCCCGAAGGTGAGCCGTGGGAGGCAGTCATTGAGCGCGTTCAGCAAGCGTTGAAGAAGCCACTACGGAAGTTCGACTCGCTCGTCATCGTCGCTTCCGAGCCTTTGGCCACTCTTGTAAGCTCCGTCCTCACCGGCGAGCCGCCTGATCTTTCAGCCGCCTTTCCAGAAGAGCCGCGCGATCCGATCGTCGAAGTCTTTGAGTCAACCGGCCGAGACGGTGAGTTCAAGCGGCGAGCTGAGGCTGATGAATGAGTTTGACCTGTAGCCCGGTTTTCCAAACCGGGCACGTAACAGGCGGGCTAACTGACCGCCCGGTTTGAAAAACCGGGCTACGAAAAATCAAGAAACCCCGCGTGGAGTGGGAAACTGACAGATGCCAAACGATTCTGCTGAGACATCAACGCTGACGGCTGAACCGCCCAAGCGACAAAAGCGGGGTGTGCCGGAAGGCTTGTGGATTCAATGCGACGGCTGCAAGGCGACCGTGTATCGCAAACAA
The DNA here is from genome assembly GCA_043738805.1 of Planctomycetaceae bacterium. Lineage (GTDB taxonomy): Bacteria > Planctomycetota > Planctomycetia > Planctomycetales > Planctomycetaceae > SXKJ01. The sequence continues at coordinate 22,492 of JAYUFI010000938.1, forward strand.
GTCGATGCGAACTTGTATTGCTGCCCGGAGTGCAATCATCACTTCTACGTGCCTGCGATGGTCCGCATTCAGCAATTGTTGGATGACGGCAGCTTCGAGGAATGGTTCGACAACCTTTCGCCCGTTGATCCGCTCGGCTTCGTCGATAAGCGGCCTTACAAAAGTCGCTTGGTCGAAGAACAGAAGAAGACGGGACTCAAGGATGCGTGTGTCGTCGGTCGCGGTTACATGCGCGGCCGACCGCTCGTGCTGGCGCTGACGGACTCGGCTTTCATCATGGGGAGTATGGGGTCGGTCGTCGGTGAGAAATTGACGCGTGCGATCGAAAAAGCGACCGAACTGAAATTGCCGCTCGTCATTGTCAGCGGTTCCGGCGGCGGTGCTCGTATGCACGAAGGAATCTTGTCGCTGATGCAGATGGGCAAAGTCTCGGCGGCGCTCGGTAGATTTCACGATGCGGGCGGACTCTTCATCTCGGTGCTCACGAACCCGACGATGGGCGGCGTCGCCGCGAGCTTCGCTTCGCTCGGTGATATCACGCTCGCTGAACCGAAAGCGTTGGTCGGTTTCGCTGGCCCGCGCGTCGTCGCCGCAACGGTCAAGCAAGAGCTTCCCGAAGGTTTTCAGACGAGCGAATTTCTCTTGAGGATGGGGTTTGTCGATCGGATCGTTGATCGGCAACACATGCGAACAGAGATCGCTCGGATCATTGATTATTGTGTGTCTTGAACGACGCAAAACGTTCGGTGACAACGGCACGAACCCCACCGAGCTAGTGCATTGTCACTTCTTGAATTTCGGGTTGGGTGGCTGGGGTCGAGCAACGCGAGCCCCCAGCGAAACGCAGGCTGGGGGCTCACTTCGCTCGACCCCAGCCACCCGACACCCGAAACTTTGGCTGTGACAAAACACTCGCCTCGGTGGAAACGGGCCTATGCACTAGGAGTTTGAGACATGCGTAGTGCAAAAGCCCTAAAGCCACCGAGGCAAGCTCGGTGGGGTTTGTGTCGACACTCTTCGCTTATGGCATAACCAACGACCAATTTTTCTTCCCATCAATCTTCCGCCTACTCACCGTATCTGATCGCTTCCAATGGCTGGCTTCCTCAAAAACTTGTTCGACAAAAAAGGCCGAGTCCAGAAGGTGGATATCGCGCGGCGGTTCGAGTTGCTCGCGCGAGTCGGGCAAGGGAGCATGTCGAAGGTTTGGCGGGCGCGCGATGCGATGACCGGCAAGATGCTGGCGGTCAAAGTGCTCGACAAGGTGAAGACCGAGCGGTTTGAGGCACGTTTTGTCGGGCTGAAGAAGCCGGGCGAAGGGGACATCTCGATCAGCCTGCAACACCTCAACGTTGTCAAAACGTTGGAGCACGGCATCACGACGACCGACGAGCCGTACTTGATCATGGACTTCGTCGAAGGAGTCAGCCTCAGTTATCTGGTTGACGTGCAGAACGAGCAGATGCAGATGCACTGCTTGAACTATGTGATTCAACTCGGCGAAGCGATCAGTTATCTGCATCGCCAAAATTGGATTCACCGCGATCTCTGTCCGCGGAACGTGATGGTCGATCAAAACAACGTCGTGAAGCTGATCGATTTTGGGCTCGTCGTGCCGAACACGCCTGACTTTCAAAAGCCCGGCAACCGCACCGGTACCGCAAACTACATGGCTCCGGAGTTGATCAAGCGACAACGAACCGACCAACGAATCGACGTCTACTCGTTTGCCGTGACGGCTTATGAGATGTATGCGCGGCGGTTGCCGTGGGATGTCGCCGCTCAAGAGACGCTCGAAACGGTGCTGCAACACATCAACAAGCCGCCGACACCGATCAAGCAACTCGCGCCGAACATTCATTCGCTCGTTGCCGAAACGATCATGAAGGGGCTGCTGCCGAACCCGGATCAGCGTTGGCAGACGATCGACGAGATGTTGATCCCACTGCGCAAGGCTCACGAAGAGATTGAGGCGAAGCGTACCCTCGAACGTCGCAAGAAAGCGGCGAGCGCAAAGGTGAAGTCCGCCGGGGCCGATGCCAAAGCCAAGGCCAAGAAAACGGCGGACGACGACGCATTTGTGGATCAGATTATGTTGGGCGAAGCGGCGGGTGCTTCGACAAAGCCGGTTAGTTCAGCAAAGGGGCTGAAAGAACAAAAAGGACCGACAGAAATTTCGGCCAAGCCGGTCAAAAAGAGTTCGCCGGTGCTGAAGCAAGCC
>JAYUFI010000939.1:0-1281 GCA_043738805.1 Planctomycetaceae bacterium
GCCTGCTGTGAGTCGAACGCATCTCGCTCCAAATCGAAGGCCGTTCTTTCCAGTTCAACAACGCGGCGCAGTTCGTGTCCCTCCAGACGCTCGGCCTGAATGCGTGCATGATCCCGATCGAGTCGCTCGCTCAACTCGACGTGTTCGCGCAGTTCCTGTTCGCGGCGCAGGGCCTCGGTCGCACGTTCGGCCAGAAATTCCGTGCGGTCTCGTTCGAGCTGCTGTCGCGTCGCGAGCAACTCTTCCCGTGTGATGGACTTCGCCCGCCGTTCGACCGCGACCCGAGCTTCGCGTTCTTGCACAGCGACCAGATACTGTTGTCGTTCGGTGTCGAATTCGGCTCGCAGCGTTTGCAGCGCAGCGCGGTCGGTCGTCAGTTGAACTCGCTCGGCAGTGTGGACGTGACGATCACGCTCGTGTTCGGCCTGAAGTCGTTGAAGCTCGGAACGCTCGCCTGCCAAACGATCGGCTTCGGCTAGGAGTGCGGTCCGCCGTTGCTCCATCGTCTGGAGCTGGCCATTCAATTCGCCCGACGTGCGGCGATAGGCGGCGTCCCATTCCTGCCACAGTGTCATGTGACGAGCGTACTCATCGTCGAGTTCTTTGCGTGTGATTTCGGCCGTCGCACTGAGTTGCTCGTGTTCGAGAGCCAATTGCGTCTGACTGCGCTCGACATCCGCTTCGCGCTCCGCCACGCGGGCGAATCGCTCGTGAAGCTGCTGCGATTGACGAGCCAATTCGTCGGCATGGCGCTGTAATTCGTCCTGCCGCACAATCAATTGACGACGCTCGGCTGCCAGAGCATCGGTCCGCAGGACGGCATCGTCCGCTGAAGCGGATTGCACGTCAGACGGTTGCTGAAGATCAGCCAAAGTTTGTTCGATCGCGTCCAGTCTGAAATCGAGCGTATCCGTCGATGTTGACCGCGCGGCTGGAGCATCAGCAGTGTGCGTGGGCTCGTTCGCCGTCACGTCTGCTTCTGAGGCAGCCCGCTCCACAGAAGACATCGACGACACGATGTTGCTCGGTTCATTGGCCGTCATCGCAACAACTGCTTCGGCAACATTGGGCAGCTCGATTGGGGTCGGCACAACAGAGTGCCGGACCTTAGTCGTGATCGAATCCACAGCGGGAAACACAACAGCAGCGGTCACCGGTGTCGCCGCGACCGCTTGCCGTGTTTCGTCAACGAGTTCAGCAAAGGAGGTCGATTTCACAGGCGATTTGATGACCACTTCGGCATCACGCGAGTCGTCGTCATCGAAGGCGTACTCGTTCGCC
>JAYUFI010000940.1:0-3532 GCA_043738805.1 Planctomycetaceae bacterium
CGCCCTCGCTGACGCTTCGGGTTAATGAGAGAGTTACGCCGCGCGGGAAATCGGCATCGGGACCAGCGACCTTTGCGTCGCATGAGCCATCACCTTCGCAACCGCTCGTGCGGTGTCTTCCATATCCGGTTCGCTGAGCGTGGGATGGACCATGAACATCAAACTGGTTTCGCCCAATTCGCGAGCGTTTGGCAAGCGTTGAGTCGGTTGCAGGCCGACAGCAGCAAAGGCCATCTCTTGATAGATCTCGCAGCAGACGCCGCTGCCGCACGTGATTCCTTCCTTCTGCAAACTCTTGACGATGAGGTCGCGAGTCCAACCGGCTTGAAGTCGGTCCGGCTGAACGAAGGCGTAATGCTTGTAATAACTGTGTTCGCAATCGCTGCTTGGAATGGCATTGCGGATTCCGGGGACGTTGTCGAGCGCTCGATCGAGCACGCTCGCGTTTCGTCGACGAGCCGCCACCCAGTTGGGCAGTTCACGCAACGCAACACGTCCAATCGCCGCCTGCATCTCGGTCAGACGCCAGTTGGTCCCCAGCGACTCATGAGTCCATTTGAAAATCGTCGGGTGTTCGCGGTTGTAGACCGCATCCCAATCTTTGCCGTGATCTTTATAGCTCCACGCGCGGCCCCACAGATCTTTGCGATTCGTGGTGAGCATCCCACCTTCGCCGCCCGTCGTCATGATTTTGTCTTGGCAGAACGAGAACGCGCCGATATGTCCGATCGAACCGAGCGGCTGGCCTTTGTAAGTCGCTCCGTGAGCCTGCGCGCAATCTTCGATCACAAACAGCCCGCGATCGTGAGCCAAATCCATGATCGGGTCCATGTCGCAGGGCCAACCGGCGATGTGGACCGGGATGATCGCTTTCGTGTTCGGTGTCAGTGCAGCCTCAATCGTCTCGGCAGACAGATTGCCGTTGATCGGATCGACGTCCGCAAAAATCGGTCGCGCTCCGCGAGCCCACACAGCGCTGGCTGTCGCAATGAATGTGCGCGGCGGAACGATGACGTCATCACCGGGGCCAACACCCAAAGCCTGCAACGCCAGTTCGATTGCGAGTGTGCCGTTGGCCAGCGCGATCGCGTGCGAACAATCGACCGCCTCGGCAAATTCTTTTTCAAACAGACGGCATTCTTGCCCCGTCCAGTAATTCACTTTGCCGCTCTTGAGCACTGCCTGCACGGCTTCGCATTGAGCCTCATCAAACACAGGCCACGGAGCAAATGGCTTCTGGCGCACCGGCACGCCACCATTAATCGCCAGAAAATCCATCGCGGTATTCTTCATGTCGGAATCCTTTCCTAATGACCTCTCCAATTTCAGATTTGATATGTTCAAAAACTCCATCTCAATACCGTCGCGCCCCACGAATACCCGACCCCAAACCCCACCAGCATGATCCGGTCGCCCGTCTTCAAGCGTCCGGCTTTGTGGGCCTCTTTGAGGGCAATCGGGATCGTCGAGGAAACCGTGTTCCCGCAGTGACTCATGGAAACGTAGAAGCGTTCCGGCGGGATTTCGATTTTGTCCCGCAGGTGTTTCAGCATGTATTCGTTGGCTTGATGGAAGACGAACAGATCGAAGTCGTCGAACGTCATTCCGGTGCGATCGAGCATCGCTTGCACGAGGTCGGGAACCGCTTCGAGCGTGAAGAGAAAAATCTCCGGCCCGTTCATGTAGAGCGTTGGCGGAACGAGCGGATGTTCGTCAGCGTCTTCGTCACCACCGCCGCACGCGAAACCCGCGACGGGTGACCTCATGCCGCCGGTTTTCACGATCAAGTTCTTCGCACCGCGACCATCGGTTCCGTAAACAAACGGGCCGATCGCCGGATTCGGAATATCGGCGGAATCGCTCGCGGTCAGTAGTGTCGCAGCGGACGCGTCGCCGAACAGCGCGCGGACTGACATGTCGTTCGGCGTGATGAACTTCGTGTAAGTTTCCGCCGTGATCAACAACACGCTCTTCGCTTGTCCGGTTTCAATCAAACCTTTCGCCAATCCCAAACCATAGATGAACCCGGAACATCCGAGGTTGAAATCAAATGCGCCGCAGTTGGTTCGCAGGCCCAAACGATGCTGTAACAAGCAGGCGGTTGTGGGTAGGAAGTAGTCGGGTGATTGAGTACACAGCAGCAAGAAGTCGATGTCGTCGGGCTGACAGGCTCCCGACTCGAACATCAACGTCGCGGCTTTGAATGCTAGGTCCGATGCGAGTTCGCCCTCTGCTGAGATGCGGCGCTCTTCGATGCCGGTTTTGCTTTGAATTTTTTGCGGCGTCCAATTGGGCGCAACCTCACAAAGCTGCGGGTTGTCCAACACGCTCGGCGGTAAGTAGTACTCAATGGCTTTTAGGATTACCTGCATAGGAACATGTCTCGACGGGAGTTGGATCGCATCGTGCGGCGAAGTTCGCCGTTTAGCTGCAACGCCAACGGCGTACACGTACGCCGTTGGCGTTGCGGTTAAACGACGACAGGTCAATTGCAAACGCCGTCCCGCTCGCCTGAGCCATGCGTGACGGAGCGAGGATAGCCGCAGTGACGACTAGGCTGCCATCTTCAGCAGTGGCGTTTCGACTTCGGTCTGATCGACGTCGATGGCCTGCAACAGATCAGCCACAGTGTCGCACTTGAGTATCGTCGTCGGAGCAACCGACACACCGAACTCGTCGTCAATCGTGGCAATCAATCCGATGAATGTGAGCGAACTCCATCCGGGAATGTCTTTCAACACGGACGAGAGCTGAATCGTGCCTGCATCGACTTCAAATAAGTCGTGCAGCGCAGCCAGAAAGCTGGAATTGCGCATGAGAAGGCTCCTGCAATTGCCTGGAGGTGGGAAAGGTGGAAGGAAACGGAACAGTGATTTGTCGTGCCGACGGCGAGTCGCAAAGGACTGTTTGCCGAGTCGGCTCATTGAGAGGCGGCGGCTTGTATCAGACACCCAAAATCGCAGCAACACGAGTTTTCAACACCACGTGTTTCGAGTGAGCACGACTCACAAGCGAGTGATGTCGGCCCGAACCACTTGCTGGTGCGTCGTACTCGCATCACGATCATCCAATTACTGGGGCGAAGCGGGCTTCGCGACGAACAGCAGGGTTTGCAACACGAGAAACACGACCAGCGGCGCGAGCCAAGCCAGCCGCAGGACGCGCATCAGCGTGTCCCAACCGGAACTTCTCGCCGGGGCCAGCAGCGTGCGGTGGTCGGCGGCGATGATTCCGCGAGCCTGCAAACGTTCGACAACTCCCGCACGGCGACGTTGATCCAATTCCGGTAACGGCGGGTTATCGCTCGGTTCGAGGTAGACCGACTTCGGTTCTTCTTTCAGACGTTCAGCCAAGCGGTCAATGCGTGCCTGAGCCTCCGCAGTCATCTCGACAGCGTGCGATTTGAAATCGGATTCCGTCAGTAACATCCCGGCAGCCGACGATTCTTTGACCGCTCGGTCGCGCGAATCCAACATCGAACCGAGCCCCAACAATCCGAGCATCAAGAACAACGTCAGTAGCAACAACCCGC
>JAYUFI010000941.1:0-1278 GCA_043738805.1 Planctomycetaceae bacterium
TCACGAAGGGTACGGCGAGGCGGGCATGGCTCACTTGCTGGAGCACATGGTCTTCAAAGGAACGCCGACGTTTGCCGACATCCCGAAAGCGTTGAAGGATCGCGGGGCGGAATACAACGGCACGACGTGGCTCGACCGCACGAACTATTACGAGACGCTGCCGGCCAGCGACGACAATCTCGAATTCGCGATCAAGCTCGAAGCCGACCGCATGATCAACAGCTTCATCAAGGCGGAAGACCTCGCGTCCGAGATGACCGTCGTCCGCAACGAGTTTGAAAGCGGCGAGAATCGGGCTCAGTCGGTGCTCATGCAACGGATGATGTCCGCGTCGTATGAATGGCATAACTACGGCAAGTCGACGATCGGCAATCGAGCCGACATCGAGCGGGTGCCGGTCGCGAACTTGAAACGTTTTTACGCGCGGTTCTATCAGCCGGACAACGCGATGCTCGTCGTCGCCGGACGCTTCGAGCCGGAGACGGCTTTGAAGTTCGCGGCAAAGTATTTCGGCGTGCTACCGAAGCCGGAGCGGAAGCTCGAAAACACTTACACGGAAGAGCCGTCGCAGGACGGCGAGCGGATTGTCACGTTGCGTCGAGTTGGTGATGTCGCGGTCGTTGGAGCGGTGTATCACATTCCGTCTGGCCCGCACCCCGAGTTCGCGGCGGTCGATGTCTTGGAAACGATCCTCACGCAAGCTCCGGCAGGCAAACTCTACAAAGCTCTGGTCGAAACGAAGAAAGCGGCGAGCGTGTCGGGCGGAGCGTTCGCGCTGCACGATCCCGGTGTCTTGCTGCTGATGGCCGAAGTCTCGAAGGGGAACGACCCGCAAGTCGTGCTCGAGTCGATGATGGACGCGATCGACCAAGTGGTGGCCAAAGGGGTCGATGACGAGGACGTTGAGCGAGCGAAGCAAAAGCTGCTCAAGCAACGTGAATTGCAAGCGGCTCAAAGTTCAGGGATCGCCGTTGAGCTTTCCGAATGGGCCGCTCAAGGGGACTGGCGGTTGTACTTCCTCTATCGCGATCGACTGGAGAAGGTGACGGCGGATGACGTGAAGAACGTCGCCTCCAATTATCTCCGCCAGAACAATCGCACTGTCGGCATGTACCTGCCGGTAAAGACTCCCGAACGAGTTAGCGTTCCGGCAACTCCGTCTCTGGCCGAAATGATCGGAGACTACAAAGGTCGCGAAGACATCGCGGCGGGCGAGGCATTTGACGTCGATCCGCTGAAGATCGAAGCCCGCACCGAACGAGTCACTTTGCCGAGCGG
>JAYUFI010000942.1:0-1273 GCA_043738805.1 Planctomycetaceae bacterium
GGGATCCGGACGTAAGCGATGTTGTCATCGAGTTGAGCTCGTGGTTTGGCCGTCGTCTTGCGTCCGACCACTTGCTGAGTCAAACGATGGAGGTACGCCGGCGGCAATGGTTTCAACAAGTCGGCAAATTCTTTTGTCGTGCTACCGAGCACCGCTTCGCGATCACCGTTCTTCCAAGCGTCGAGAAATTCGCGCACGGAAAGCAGTAAGTCCATTTGCTCAGTGACGGATTTTGTTGCCGAAACGCCGTCTCGCTTTTGGCTCAGATAGATGTCATCGACGACCCACTTCTTCGTGCTGGGGTCGAGCTTGAGCTGATACTTCAGACGCTGCTTCGACTCGCCCACTCTGACGGAAACTCGCTTCACTGTCGGCGACATTTCTTTGACATCAACAATCTCGATCTCGCCAGTCGGCAGACGCAGAACCTTCATATCTTCCAAGGCCATGTCTTGCCGCAATGCCCGCTCTTCAAAGTTCGTCGAGGTGGCTTTCTTGAGCTGCTCCAAGTTCCCCTGTTCGACCGCTTCTGCGAAGAGTTTGATGGCCCGCGTCTCCACGAGATGAGCGCATCCGGCAAGGCTCAGCCAGCCGCACAACCACAGCGCGATACCTGCGGACGAAGGACCGCAGCGCAATGGAATTGTCATAGGACCACGCATATTGCCATCCCTGGCAAAGATGGGAGGGGAACGAAAACCGAAGTGACACAATGACCGAACAAGTCCAGTCGGAGGGAGGCGGCTTGTCTCAGATTTTTCCGCACTGGTCAATACGGATCAGCGATCGTTCAAGCCTTGTCGCCAGTCGATCGACTTGAGGTGGAGTTCCTCACGTCAGACAAAAACTTCATTCTGGTTGTTCAAGTCTGCCGAAGATTCCGTCGATACCGTTGCAGAGACGGCGCGGCGGGCGCTGAGAGGGGCATTTGCGCGAGTGAGCCTGCGGTCAGCGTCGCTGCAAAATAGGCGAGGTTGATCAATAAGGAGTTTTGGCATGTGGAAGCAGTTTCGCGGCGGAATGCTGTTTGCGGTCGTGTGCGGCTTGGTCCCGATGGCTCTGACCGAATCAACAGCATCGGCTCAACTCTTCAACTTCTTTCGAGGATGCCGCAATTGCCAACAGCCGGAAGGCCATTGCAATTGCCAGTCGCGTCGCTCCCACTGCCATTGCCAACGGCCAGCCGGTCAGTGCAACTGCGGAGCGCAACAACAGATTTATCAGCAACCGATCGTGCAGCAGCCTGTCGTCCAACAACAAGTCATGCAGCAGC
>JAYUFI010000943.1:0-9281 GCA_043738805.1 Planctomycetaceae bacterium
AAGAAGTTCAAACTGTGACCGCTGGCGAGAAACTGACGATCCCGTTGCTGCATTCCCGTCGCAGCGAGTTCTCTGGAGGTACGCTGCAACTGAGAACGATGGGAGCCGGCTTCGATCGTGCGCCTCAATTCGATGTGTCGCTGACTGCTGATCAATCGCAAGCAGTCCTCGATACCGCCGCATTGAAAGTGGCTCCGGGTGATTACTTGATCGCCTTCTATGGCGGTGCCGTGGCGAAGTACCGGCATCAACCGGAAGCGGTCGCTGCCGCTGAAGAGGCTCATAAGAAGGCGCTTCAGGAACTGGCGGCAATCGAAGCTGAAGTGAAGAAAGTGACCGAAGCCGCGAAGGCCGCATCGACCGAGGCCAAGCCCGAAGCCGACAAAGCCGTGGAGGCTGTGACCGCCAAACAGAAAGCAGCCACTGCCGCCGTGGCTGCCGCCGCCGAACAGATCAAACAGGTGACGGCTGCAGCCCAACCACGAGACATTGTTGATATCGTCGTGTCCGAACTGATTATGATTCGTGTGAATGCCCCCGCCGGAAAGTAACCAGCCGCCGAAGTCGTGAGACTTTGGTTGCTCCCGCCCTCACGCACCACCGAAGTCTCCCGACTTCGGCTACGGAGCCAAACCATGACCCACCGTCAAAGCGCTAACTCCTCCGTCTTCTGCCCTGGTCCCGACAGCGTCTGCTCGGGCCGACGCGGATTTCTTCAAACCGGACTGGCCGGGTTTGCCACCTTGAGCCTGCCGGGCATCCTCCGCTTGCAGGCTCAGAATGCACTGCACGCCAGCGAGGGCACGTCAGCCGGTCGCGACAAGAACGCCGTGATCATGGTCTGGCAACCCGGCGGTTGTTCGCACCTCGAAACGTACGATCCCAAGCCGAATTCGGGGAGCGAATACAGCGGTCCGTTCGGAACGATCCCGACGAAGGTGCCCGGTCTGAACTTCTGCGAGTTGCTGCCGCGTCAGGCCGCCATCGCCGACAAGTTCACCGTCCTTCGGTCCATGCGCCAAAACGCGGGCGGTCATCCCGCCGGTTCGATGCAGTTGCTTTCGGGCGATCCCGACACGCGCGACAAACCGAAGCCCCGTTTGCCCGACTGGATGTCGGTGACCAACTACGTCCGATCGCAGCAGGGTCCACGACAGAATCCGCTCCCCGCCTACGTCGGCATCAACCCACCCTTGGAATACAACGGTCCCGCCTATCTGGGAGACGCCTACTCACCGTTCGTCGTCTCGGGTGATCCGAATCTGCCGACGTTCTCGGTGCCGAACATCGGCCTCTCCGACACCAACGAAGTTCGCCGACTGGGCCGCCGTTCCACGCTGAGGCAAAACCTCGACACGCTCGAACGCACCTTCGATCGGCAGCGAGAACTGGCGGCGCTCGACCAATTCGAGACGCAGGCCATGACGCTGTTGACCAACCCCAAAACCAAGGAAGCCTTCGACCTGAACCGCGAAGACCCGCGAGTCCGCGACCGTTACGGCCGCAATGCGTGGGGTCAGCAACTGCTGCTCGCTCGCCGTCTGGTGGAAGCGGGAGTCGAAGTCCTGACCACCAGCCTGGCCGGACCGCTCTGCGGGCGAGTGAACAACTGGGACGACCACGCCGTCAACCAGCACTGCTTTGACGCCATGCGATTCCGCACACCCGCCTACGATCAGGCCGTCTCAGCGTTGATCGAAGACATCTACGATCGAGGTCTGGACAAACGAGTGCTCGTCGTCGTCACCGGAGAATTCGGTCGCACTCCCAAGATCAGCTACGCCGCCAGCACCGGGGCCGGCGACGCGAGTGCTCCCGCCGGCACGATTCAACCCGGCCGCGACCACTGGCCGCGAGCGTTCTCAAACATCTGGGCCGGCGGCGGCATCCAACACGGACAATTCATCGGCGGCACCGACAAGCGCGGCGAAGATTCCATCGAACGCATCTGCGGCCCCGGCGACTTCCTGGCGACGATCTATCATCACCTGGGAATTGACTCTGCCCACACGCTGATCAAGGACTTCAACGGACGTCCGACCCCCATCGTCGATCACGGGAAACCGATTCCAGAATTGATCGGCTGATCGTAATCCGCCCAAACGTTAAGGCGAACTACAAAAAAATAGACTGGTCACTCCGTGGCCGGAAGCTTCGAGTCACGGAGTGACTCGACTACCTTTATGGGGCGTCACGACTACGAGATCAACTCTTTCGAGGACTCACGATGAGCGTTCGTGCGAACCGGTGCTTCAGGTGGGTGCGTTGGCCAATCATCGTCGTTGTCCTCATGAGTTTCTTCTCAATGGACCGCAACTCAAACGGTCAGACGGAATCTGTTCCGTCTCAAACCGTCCCCGCTTGTTCGTTGAAAGATCGCTTTTTCAAAGACGAAGTCTGGGCTAAGGTGGGTGAGCGAACTTGTCTCCGTTGTCACAACGTAAAAGGAGACGCTGCCGAAAGCGGATTTGTGCTGTCACCACGCAGCACGAAAGACATTCATGACGTGACGTGGTTGCAGCAGAACTGCGACGCATTTCAAAAGATGGCATTGGCTAAAGAGGGAGATCAATCTCGATTGCTTCTGAAGGTGACGGGCGGACTCGATCACGCCGGCGGTGCGGTTCTGAAACCGGACTCCACGAGTTACCGAATTCTGGAACGATATGTTCGGCGGCTGAATCCGCAGAGCAAAGAGGCGAACTCGACTGAGCCCACGGCCGATGACGACGCCCGATCGTTTTTTGACGGCGTTGCGAAGATCTCGCCGCAACGTCTGTTGAGGCGAGTGACGCTGTCTCTCATCGGACGGCTTCCGACGGCTGAAGAACAAGACGCCGTGAAGCAAACTGGTGTCATGGCGATGGACGCTGTCCTCGACCGCATCATGCGGGAGGAGGCATTTTACTCCCGGCTCAAGGAAGGCTTCAACGATATCTTTCTGACTATCGGCATTGAGGACAACGCGGAGACGCTCTTGTCTTACGACCACTTCGAAAAGACGCGGCTGTGGTACGACAAACATGACCTCAGTCACGTCGAAGAAAAGGAACGACAGCGTGCTCGCTGGAAGCTGGCGGACGTTTATCGCGACGCTTTGCTGCGTGAACCGTTGGAGTTGATCGCTCACATCGTCCGCAACGAGCGGCCGTTTTCGGAACTCGCCACGGCCGACTACATCATGGTCTCGCCGTACACGGCTCGCGGTTACGGCATCTTCGACGACGTGAAGGCCGAGTTCAAAAACGCCGACGATCCGTTCGAGTACATCCCCGCGAAGCTCAAGGCGCTGAAAGGTCGCGACGGGAAGACTCAGGAATCCGTGACCGGGCTGTACCCGCACGCCGGGTTCCTGAGCATGTTTCATTACCTGCGGAGATATCCTTCCACTGAAACGAACCGCAATCGACTGCGGGCACGGATGTTCTACCAGCACTTGCTGGGCATCGACATCATGCAGCAAGCACCGCGAGTGACTGACGCCTCTGCGGTTGCGGCGAAGTACAAAGTCCCCACGATGGAAGCGTCCGACTGCGTCGTCTGCCACAAAACCATTGATCCCGTCGCCGGAATCTTTCAGGACTTCAATTTTGAAGGAGCGATCGGGCCGCGAAAGGCGGGCTGGTATTCCGACATGTTTCGGGCGGGCTTCGAGGGCGAAGAGATGCCCGTCAGCGAACGTTGGCGCGCACCTCAATGGCTTGCCGAGCGAGCGGTCAAAGACGCTCGCTTCCCGATCGCGATGGTTGAGCACGTCTATTACGTCCTGCTGGGACGCAAAGTCTTGCAAGCTCCCGAAGACATCGACGATCCGCTGTTTGGAGCGAAGCGTCGTGCGTTGTTGGCTCAGCGAAGGATGATCGAAGAGATCGCTCGGCGCTTTGTGGAATCGAACTTCAACTTGAAAGTGGCCATCAAGGCACTGATCGCATCCGACTTCTATCAAGCAGATGGACTCGCCACCGTCGCCGAGAACCCACAGCGAAAGGCCGAACTCGATGACATCGGCATCGTGAGACTGCTGAGTCCAGAACAGCTCGAACGCAAGATCGAAGCACTCTTGGGCAAACGCTGGGGCCGCTTGAATGATGCCTTCCAAGTGCTCTACGGCGGCATCGACTCGATCACCGTCACCGAACGAAACGCCGACCCCAGCGGCGCGATGGGAGCGATCCAGCGACTCATGGCCAACGACGTCTCGTGCTACCACGTCGCGCGGGATTTTCGTCTGGAGCCTGCGAAGCGGTTGTTATTCCCGCAGATCGAGCCCGACGTTGTCCCCGGTGAAGAAGCCTCGAATCAGAAGATCCGCCAGGCGATCGTCGCTCTGCATCAACGACTGTTGGGCCACGATCGCGCGCCCGATCACCCGGAGATCGAACGGACATTTCAGTTATTCTCCGGGATCATCACCGACGCCAAAGCCCAAGGCCGCTACGAACCTCGTGAAACGTACTTCTGCGGTGGTCGCGAAGAGTTCAAAACCGACGATCCGCACTACACCCTCCGCGCGTGGCGTGGAGTTCTGACTTACTTACTCCGGCAGCACGAATTCTTGTACGAGTAATTACGTAGCCGTCACGCTCCGCGTAACAAGCCCGGGCGCTCACCACGCCCAGTGTGCGATCGGCTCATCACGCGGAGCGGTGATGGCTACGTATCAACAAATAGGACCACCGCCATGTCACGCCGAAATTTTCTGAAGCTGTGCAGCCTCGCGGGACTCGGCTTTGCCGCGCCGATCGGGATGTCGTCGCTGTTGCGAGCGAAAGAAACCGCCGCCGAATCGGCCGGCTATGCGGGGCCGTTCTACGTCGTCTTCAACGCCTCCGGCGGTTGGGACACGACGTACCTGATGGATCCCAAGGGAGTCGAAGGAATCAATCGGCTCTACAAGGAAGGGGACATCCTCACGGCGGGCAATCATCGCTTCGCACCGACCGCCAAGCACATCGAAAAGGGGATGAGCAACGAAGACTTCTTCGCCAAGTACGGGCCGGAGTTGCGAACGCTGAACGGCCTCGACTTCTCCGTCAACAATCACTCGCCGTGCGCTCGGTACATGGCGACTGGCAAGCTCGACAGCCTCGCCTACCCCACGTTTCCGGCATTGGTCGCCGCTTGTTTCGGAACCGAATCGCCGTTGGCGTTTCTGACGTTTGGCAATTACTCGGCGACCGGCAACCTCGTGCCGATGTCGCGAGTCCCGTATCTCCAGTCGCTGAATTTGCTGGCAAAAGCCGACTCCGTCGAAGGCAACGCTCAAGCTCCGTATCACGACCCGTTCGTCTCCGACCGCATCGAACGGGCGCTCGAAGAGCAGTTTCAGGCTCGCGTTTCAGAAGCTCGCCTCCCGCGTGTCGAGCGAAGTCAGAGCATGCTTTACTCGGCACAAGTCAATTCAAAAGCGTTGCAGCGGGTTGTCCCGTTCATTCCGAAGGAACAAGCAAAAGAACGACTCGCTCAGCAGGCCGACATCGCGCTCGCCTCGTTCAAAGCGGGAGTCTGCGTCTCGGCGAACCTCTCGATCGGCCAATTCGATAGCCACAACAACAACGACCCGGACCAGATGAAGTTGATCCCCGAATTCCTCGCCGGCATCGACTACGTCATCCGCCGAGCCGAAGAACTGAAGATCCGCGAGAAACTCGTCGTCATCATCCAAAGCGAAATGGGCCGCACGCCGACCTACAACAACGGCAACGGCAAGGATCACTGGTCGATCGGCTCGATCATGTTTCTCGGCCCCGGCATCGCGGGGAATCGCGTGATCGGAGCCACTGATGAGAAACAACTGCTCGTCCCCATCAACCCGAAGACGTTGGCCATCGACAAAGAGCAAGGCGTTCGCGTCCGCCCTGAGCACATTCACGTCGCCCTCCGCGAATTCGTCGGCATCCAAGGCCACGCCTTCAGCAAACAGTTTCCACTGGAGGTTGCCGCCAATGAACAACTCAAAGACTTTTGGAAGTGAATCTGAAAAGAAATCGCCATCATGTTAAAAATTTCACGACGCGAATTCATCGCGAGCACGGGAACGATCGTTGGACTGGCATCTCATGAACAATGGATGTTCGCAGACAACCCAATGACGCTTCCAATAACAGGGCGGGCCGACGCGAAACAGCAGCCGCTTGATGACCTGATGACTGGCTTTCTCACGAAACATCAATTGCCAGGAGCCTCTTTGGCCGTCGGACGTGCGGGGCGATTACTTTACGCGCGCGGCTTCGGCTGGGCAGACATCGAAGCGAAGAAGCCGGTACAGCCCGACAGTCTGTTGCGGTTGGCGAGCATCTCAAAGCCGATCACGGCCATCGCCGTGATGCAGGCGATCGAACAAGGACGTTTGAAGTTAGACGCTCCGGTACTGTCGTTGTTGCGGCACGTTACTGATGAGCCGGTCGATCCACGCTGGCGCGACATCACGATCCAGCACTTGCTGCAACACACCGGCGGCTGGGACCGCGAGAAGAGTTTCGATCCGATGTTTCGATCCGTACAATTTGCTCGCGAAATGAACGTCGAGCCGCCTGCGAAGCCGGAACACATCATTCGAGCCATACTGCGAAAGCCGCTCGACTTCACTCCGGGTGATCGATACGCATATTCAAACTTCGGCTACTGTTTGCTTGGGCGTGTGCTTGAAGCGGTCGATGAGATGTCTTATGGCGACAGCGTGACGCGGCGCGTGCTGAACCCGCTCGCGTTGAAACGCATCCACCTCGGACGGACGTTGAAGAAGGATGTTCTCGCTGACGAAGTGACTTATTACGGAGTGACGGACGCGACTGGTCCGAGTGTCTTTCCACCGCAAGTCGGCCAGCCGGTGCCGTGGCCGTATGGCGGTTGGCATCTGGAAGCGATGGACGCTCACGGCGGCTGGATTGGGAGTGCTCCCGATTTGGTGCGGTTGGCGATGTCGCTGGAACCTCACGCAATGCCATCACTGCTGGCCCCAGATAGCCTCACCACGATGTGGTCTCCCCGTCCGGCGTGGCGGGAATGGACAAGGACGGCAAGCCCCACGCGGTCTACTATGGCTGCGGCTGGTCCGTGCGTGAGGTCGATGCGACCAACAAGAAGATTAACGTGTGGCACACCGGCTCGCTGGATGGCAGCTCAACGCTGCTTGTGCGACGTCACGATGGGTTCTGCTGGGCAGTGCTGTTCAACAGCCGTCACGGCTTCAACCCTCAGAGCAAAAAGCATGACATCACGCCGAGCAGCGCGATCGACTCGCTGATTCATCAGGCCGTCGATGCGGTGAATCACTGGCCGGCAGAAGACATCAAACTTTGAGTCGTGGTTGAACTTGTAGGACGGGCACTCTTGCCCGTCAGTTGTTTTGAATAACGACTGTTTTGAAAAGCGACGTGCAAGTGTGCTCGTCCTACAAGTTCTTTCAGGCACTACCCCATTCGTGTTGGAACGCCAAAATCAGCCGCTGTTCTAGCGCCCAGCGGCTGATTCGACACAAGCATCCTGGAGTGCTCCGCCGAGCCGGAGCACTTCAGGATTTAACCGCGCGGGCAAAAGCTGCGTTGCGTTTTGTGCGGCGGCGGCGATGCCGGTTTCGATGGCTTGTGGCATGTCGTGGCCTTGTTGCAGTGACCACACGAGTCCCGCAGTGAAGCAATCTCCGCAGCCGATCGGATTCACGACTTCCACGCTCGGCGGCTTGAAGCGAAGCCGCTCGGCGTCATGAGTGACTAACACTTCGCCGGAGCCGTTGGTCACGACGACCCACTCGGCACCGAGTTCATTCAACTCCGTCATCGCCTGCCAGAGATCGGCTTCCGTGACGAATGATCGACCGACGGTATGACTCAATTCTTCGCGATTGGGCTTCACCAAAAACGGCTTAAACGGCAACGCAGCCAGCAACTCCGGCCCACGAAAATCGAGGATCATTTTCGGACACTTCACGCCGGTTTGGCCGAGCAACGTCGCATAGAAATCACGTGGAGCACCTTGCGGCAGCGAACCAGTCAGCACCACGACATCGACGTTGGGTTCCGCAACTTCTTCCGCAAAGGCCACGGCGAAAGTCTGCAATTCTGGCGATGTTACCGCAGGAAAGTTTTCGACAATCTCCGTTGTCGAACCTGACTCGCGATCCAACAGCGTTGTGCAGACACGCTGCGGAGCGGTCGCTTCAACCCAGCGCACGGAGACGCCGAATTGCTGCATGTCACGCCGCATCGCGTCGCTCGCAGGACCGCTGCCAATCAGCGACAGCGTGCATGATTCCGCGTTCAACTGAGTCAACCCCAAGCCCACGTTGAGCACTTTTCCTGAAGCACACCAATGCACTTCTCGAGCGCGATTGACCTCGCCCACTCGCAACCGTTCGAGGACCGCAATCTGTTGCCAAGCGGGAGTCAGGCCAGCGACGAGGATCATGCGACAACCGATGAAAGTGGGCGACAAAAAATTAGCATAGAAGCAAACTTCACGCAGCCGGGGCACCAAAATGCGTGCAGATAGTTTTGCCGGATCAAGACGTCTTTCGTTATCAGGACATTTGCGCCAACGGCAGCTTGTCCGACGATCAATCGGTCAAATGGGTCGCGAGTCCATCACAACTCAACAGCATGTTCGACAACATGCCATGAACGACCGATTGCAAACCTTCAAACCGAGGCTTCGTTCCAGATCGCTCACGACCGTTGCCGCATCGTCAGAAATTCGGCCAATTTCATGGAGTACTTGCAACTCCAAAATCACTGTTGGTGAGATGAGCAAATCTGAGTTCTGAATCAATTGACGCACCGGTTCACGGAGCCGTGAAGACTCTCCGCCAGCCAACCAGATAACGATATGCGTATCAAGATAGATCGGCATTCCAATACTCCGACCAGTCAATATGCACGAGATCTTCTGGGTCGGCAACAATCAAACCGGGACGCGGGACAAGACGGCTCAATTTATCCACCGCAGGCTTGGCAACGATCTGCCAGCGTTTGCCATTGGCCCCGAACTCCGCTGCATCATCTGATTCGATGAGTCGTCCGAGAACACCTTCAATATCCGATTTGATCTCATCAACAGTGACGACCATGATCTCTTCCCCGCAGTTCTCGTTGCTCACAACTCCGAGCTTAGCTTGCGCGACAACCAACACCAATGACAAACAACGGACGTTGACAGTCGGGATGTTTCAACTACTCGTAATCCCCCACCATCCAGCGAACGAGCAGGTCGAGCTCTTTCTCGCTAAGTCGATCGCCGAACGCGGGCATTGCGTTGTTGTCACCGTAGAACTGTGAGTGGCCCGG
>JAYUFI010000944.1:0-9274 GCA_043738805.1 Planctomycetaceae bacterium
TCACGAGACGGCTAGTATCGGGATCGTTCGAGGCCATCACCCGCGCGTGCAAACTTCCGGTCGCATGAACTCGCAGCAAAATACTGATCGTGGCAAGGCACGCGGCGACGTAGCCGATAGTCGGTGAAAAGCGGGGCGAGTACCAAGTCTCGCAGCAGCCCGAAAACAAATAGACCGTCAGCGCCAAAACAGGTTGGCTTGCAATCAAAATGGAGAACCGCCAGCGATATTCCCAAGAAGCAACGGTGGTGAGCATCATCTTCTCTGAGCCATTTCTAACTCGGAATGCACAGCGATTTCCGGACAACCGATCGGCCCATCAATGGCACTCACCAACGAAGCAAGGCACTCCCGCTAATCACAGGAGTGCCTTGCTGGCATTCATCGCAAACGCGACATCGCACGGAATGAAATTCATTTCGCGGCTGACGCTGACAAACTACTTCACCAAACCCGCCGCACGCATCTTGCTGGCGTTGCCGGCTTGGCCGAAGGCAACCATGCGGGCGATGCAGACTTTCTTCATTGCTTCGCGGGCCGGCTTCATGAAGTCGCGCGGGTCAAACTTGTCGGGCGTGGTCATCATCACTTGTCGCACGGCGGCGGCCATCGCGATCCGGTTGTCGGTGTCGACGTTGATCTTTCGCACGCCGTGCTTGATGCCACGTTGAATTTCTTCGACCGGCACGCCCCACGATTGCTTCATGTCGCCACCGTATTTGCGGAGCAAGTCGGTCAGTTCTTGCGGGACTGACGAACTACCGTGCATGACGATGTGCGTATTCGGCAAGCGGCGATGAATCTCTTCGATGAGGTCCATTTTCAGCACTGCGCCATCCGGCTTCTTGTCGAACTTAAACGCACCGTGGCTCGTGCCGATCGCGACGGCGAGCGCATCGACGTTCGTCTCGGCGACGAATCGCTCAGCCTCTTCCGGGTCGGTCAGGTGAGCCATTTCCGGTTCGGGTTCTTGTTCGAGGTCCGCGTCATGCTTCTCGGCAACAGCATGTACTGCCGGAGCTTTCTTGTCTTGACCGACGGTTCCCAAGCAACCGACTTCACCTTCGACCGAAACGTTCAACGCGTGAGCCACGAGCACGACCTCTTTGGTCACCTTCGCGTTGTACTCATAAGACGCCGGCGTCTTCGCGTCCGGCATCAGCGAACCGTCCATCATGACCGACGTGAAGCCGTTGCGAATGGCGCTGTAGCACGTCGCCGGTTCGTTGCCGTGGTCTTGGTGCATGACCACCGGGATTTCGGGATAAAGCTCAGACGCCGCGAGCATCAAGTGACGCAGATAGTTGTCTTGCGAGTAGCTGCGAGCACCTCGCGAGGCTTGCACAATGACCGGCGAATCGGTCTCGCGAGCGGCCTCCATGATCGCCTGGATTTGTTCCATGTTGTTGACGTTCAAAGCGGCCACGCCGTAGTTATTTTCAGCGGCATGATCCAGCACTAATCGCATCGGTACCAAAGGCATTTGCAAAACTCCGAAAGAAACAGAGCAGCCCACAGGGCGTCCGGCGGGTTCGCTCGTCCCAGCTTTCGCCGAGATATCGAGATTTCAACAAGAACGTCTCGAAGGGCAGGCAACGTGGCGCGACAGCCACCGACCCCGTGCAACCGGAACCTTCAATTCAAATTCCCCACCATCGACTGCGGGTGAGATTATTGAGACGACTCACGCGGCTGGCAACCGACTTCCATAAGGCTGGCAAATGATTGAGCCTTCGTGGGACGGGCACTCTTGCCCGTCTTTTTTCGAGACTCGACGGGCAGAAGTGCCCGTTCTACGGATTCGCGGAACAGAACCTAACATCTCATCAGGAATGATCCCGGTTACTCTCTTCCGGCTGTGACGGCCACAGCGCATATCGCAGCGCCAGCCCACCGAGGATCAAGCCGCCGCCGACCAATGTAGGAACGCCGACCGACTCGCGCCAAAAAAGCCACGCCCAAAGCGGAATCAAAATCGGCTCCAGCAACATCAACAACGCGGACTCTTGAACGCTTAGCAGTGCGACTCCGCGAGCGGCGAGGACATACGGCACGCCCATCTGAAAGACGCCCAAGAACGCAATCATCACCCACTGCGTCCCGGTCAACGTGATGTCATAGTTCCACACCAACGGGAGCACGATCAAGCCGCTCACCGCATGATTGATGATCGTCACCCACACAGAGTCATCGTCTTTCAGCCAACGAAGCGTCAGCACAACTCCGGCATACGCAACACCGCTGCCGAGTGCGAGCAAATTTCCGTCCACCTTTTGATTGTCACCTTCAGAGAAGACGATCCAAGCAATGCCAGTCACCACACTCAACAACGCCACGAAGTTTGGGCCACGAATCTTTTCTTTGAGCAACAGCCAGCCGAACAGAAACACCCAAACGGTGCTCGTGTATTGCAAGAACGACGCGGCTCCCGCTGTCGTGCGCGTGAAGGCGTTGATAAAGAGCACATTCATGACCGCGAAGAAAAACGCGGACGGAATGAACCGCGGTTTCAATGTCACTCGCCGCCAATTGACGAACGGCAGTAATCCAACAGCCGCGAAGAGTGTGCGATAACAAGCGAGGATCATGCCTCGTTGCGCCAGCGGAACCGCTTGCATCGTCGGGCTCTTGATGAGGATGCCGCTGATGCTCCACAGCAACGCCGCAGCGATCAACAAGACGCGGCCTTGATGCTGTCGCCGCTTGAGTTCGCTGAAATCGTTAATCGTTTGAGTGTCAGCCGAAGTCATAAAACTAGGCTCTGTCTCGCAAATGGTAGAGACCTCGTAGGACGGGCACTCTTGC
This sequence comes from Planctomycetaceae bacterium, assembly GCA_043738805.1. Classification (GTDB taxonomy): domain Bacteria; phylum Planctomycetota; class Planctomycetia; order Planctomycetales; family Planctomycetaceae; genus SXKJ01. Next base: position 2,806 of record JAYUFI010000944.1, read on the forward strand.
CCGTCGTTTTACGGATTCGACGGGCAGGAGTGCCCGTCCTACGGATTTACGAGACAGAGCCTTGAACTCCCGATCGCAGCGAATCTGCTGCGATCGGGAGAGTATTGCTACGGTCTATTTTTTCAAACGACGTATCGCGATTTTCCAAACCGTGCGGTTTCAGTAGCACGGTTTGGAAAACCGTGCTACTGAAGTTATCGCTCTGAATTCTCACGCATCCGACTTGAAGCGATAGCCAACGCCACGCACCGTTTCGATGAAGCGAGCTTTGTCGCCGATCTTCTGCCGCAACGAGCGAATGTGAACGTCAATCGTCCGTTCCAACGCATTCGCGTCTTCGCCGCGAGCGTTATCCAACAGCTCATTGCGAGAATACGGACGACCGGGGCGACGCATCATCGTCCACAACATGCGGAACTCAGTTGGAGTCAGCAGGACTTCGATACCATCAACTCGCGCGACATGGTTGGTGCGATCGACTTCGATCCCTTCCACCGAGACAACATCGCCAGATTGCTGCTCAACAGACGGACGCCGCAACAACGCCTTGATGCGATGTACGAGCGGCTTGAGCTTGAACGGCTTCGACACATAGTCGTCCGCACCCATGTTGAACCCGACGATTTCATCGACTTCTTCGCTCTTCGCGGTGAGCATTAGAATGCGAATCGCTTGCGTCTTGGGATCGCTCCGAAGCTGCCGACAAATTTGCAGGCCGTCCATACCGGGAAGCATCAGGTCGAGAACGACTAGATCGGGGATCGCTGTTTGGGCTCGCCGCAAGCCTTCTTGGCCGTCACTTGCCGTGAGCACCTCGAAGCCTTCGTTGCTGAGGTTGTAACTCAAAATCTCAATCAGCGACCGTTCATCTTCGATGATCAGGATCTTTGGTTTCGACATGAGCAAGCACTCGATGGACCAGGAAACTTTGGAACTCGGACGAGCCAGTGTTATCGCGGTTCTTGCCGACACTGTCGTGTCGGATGTCGATGAATCTTGTGTTAATTCTTCAGTCAGAGCAGGCGGCTCGCCTGCTCTGACTGAAGGAGAAATCACAGGCGAGCCGCCTGTACTACGAGATTCACAACTGGCCCTACCGAAAGTGCGCGCGATGGCGAATGATTTCGCCTTCGACGAGGTACACGACATCCTCCGCGATGTTCGTTGCGTGATCGGCCACTCGTTCCACATGTCGAGACGCCGAGAAGAGATTCAATGCCGGCTCGATGAGTTCTGGGTTCCGCTTCATTCGCTCCATCAGTTCGTCAATGATTTCACGATTGAGTTCATCGACAACATCGTCTGCTTCGCACACTTGCCGCGCGAGATGCGTGTCGAGCCCGACGTAGGCGTCGATCGCTTGATGCAGCATATCGACCGCGCGGCAGGCCATCTCTTTAAGCTTGTCGGGGACTTCGATATCCGGCTGATTGACGAGGCCGCAAGCACGCTCGGCGATATGCACGCTGAGGTCCGCGACTCGTTCCAGTTCACCGGTGATTTTCAGCACGGTCGTGATGCGTCGCAGATCAGTCGCGACAGGTTGATGTAGCGCAAGAATCTTGAGGCACTCTTCTTCAATGCTGACGTCGAAGCGATCGACCTCATCGTCTTGCTTCGCGAGTTCTCTCGCCCGCTCAACGCTCGGCTCCGACAGTTCGTCGACCGCCTTGTGGACCAACTCCTCCACCGTTGCGCACATCGAAAGGAGGTTGCGGTGCAGGACACCGAGATCGCGAGTGAGATGGATGGTCATGACCGGATTTCAAATTTGAGACTGGAGATTTCGAATAGACTGGAATCGCTGTCTTCAACCGAATCGCCCGGTGATGTAGTCCTCAGTCTGCTTTTTCTTCGGCGTTGTGAACAACTTTTGCGTTCGGTCCTTCTCGATCAAATAACCCTGAAAGAAGAACGCCGTCCAGTCGCTGATGCGCGCGGCCTGCTGCATATTGTGAGTCACAATGACGATCGTGTAGTTCTGCTTGAGTTCAAAGATCAGGTCTTCGATGCGTGCGGTCGAAGCGGGATCGAGAGCCGACGCAGGTTCGTCCATCAGCAACACATCGGGGTTCGTCGCGAGTGCGCGCGCGATGCAAAGCCGCTGTTGCTGACCGCCCGACAACGCCAGTGCCGAATCTTGCATCCGGTCTTTGACTTCGTCCCAGAGCGCGGCGCGCTTCAGTGATTGTTCGACGATGTCTCGCAACTCTTTTTGATTGCGTTGGCCGGCGATCTTCGGGCCATAAGCAACGTTGTCGAAGATCGACTTGGGAAACGGTGTTGATTTTTGGAAGACCATGCCGACTCGTTTTCGGAGTGCGACGACATCGACTTCCGCAGCGTAAATGTCTTGCCCTTCGAGCGTCACCGTTCCTGTCAGCCGCGTTCCTTCGATGATGTCGTTCATGCGATTGAGCGTGCGCAAAAACGTGCTCTTGCCGCAACCGGACGGGCCGATGAAGGCCGTCACAGAGCGCTCAGGAACGGTCATCGACACGTCGAACAACGCCTGTTTCTCCCCATAGAAGAAGTTGAGGTTGCTGACTTCGAGTTTGGATACCTCGGTCTCAGTCTCCACAGGCCGGCTCCTCTTCACGGTTTCGCGTTGCTGCCGTTGGTGCATCAGTTCGGAAAACGATTGCATGATCGTCATGCGACAAAGCTCCTGATGTGATCTACCACTGCGTTCTGCGTTGAAAACGATTGCGAATCAAAATCGCCGCAGTATTCATCAGCATGAGAACAACCAACAAAACCATGATCCCAGCGGCAGCCAAGTGGTCGTATTCCGGCTGAGCCCGCGAGACCCAGTTAAAAATTTGAATGGGCAGCGACGTGAAGACATCAAACGGAGCTTCCAACAATCCGGTCGGATGCTGCCAAACGGCGGAGAGACTATCAATTTTCCCGGGGCATTTCGCGAGATAGGTCAACGCTCCAATCATGATTAACGGCGCAGTCTCACCCATCGCTCGCGACAGGGACAAGATCACTCCGGTCATGATGCCGGGCATCGCGGCGGGTAACACTTGATGACGGATCGTCTGCCACTGAGTCGCACCTAAAGCATAAGAAGCCGTGCGAATTGAAGAGGGAACGGCTCGCAACGCTTCTTGAGCGGCCACGATCACTGTCGGCAAAACTAACAACGACAACGTCAACGCACCGGAGATCACCGATCGCTCAAACGGTAACGGCAGCGACAGCAGCGCGAAGCCGAGGTTCAAATCCAACACTTTGCCGTCGTGTCCAAAGAGGCCAAACATCCGCACGAAGACGGTCAGTCCCAAGATGCCGTAAACGATCGACGGCACACCGGCGAGGTTTGACAAGTTCACTTGAATGATTCGCTTCCAACGTCCTTCGTTCGAGTACTCTTCCAAATAAACCGCCGCACCAACGCCGACGGGTACCGTCGTCATTGCCACGAACACCAGCAGCCATAGACTTCCCCACAAGGCTGCCTTGATGCCAGCCTTCTGCGGAACGCGCGAGTCGTAACTCGTCAGAAACCGACTGCTCAATGGGCGAGGCGACAGCGCCGCGTTCGCCCTCGCATCGGTCTTCGCGACAGCCGCGCGATCAACGGCGTCCGCATCCGGCGTCGGCCAGGCCATCGCCTTCCAGCCAATGCTCAGCAACAGCACCGAGAGCACGACCATACCAAACCACGTCGAACCGCAGCAGAGCCACTCAAACAACTGGCCGATGCGATGCCGCTTGGCCAACGCTGGTTCGCGAAGATTTCCGGAGACGCTCATTCGTAGACCTCCCGGAATCGTTTCAAGACCCATTGAGCCAGGACGTTCATCGACAGCGTGATCACGAACAGTGACAGCGCGACGGCGTACAAACTCTTGTATTCCATCGACCCTGCTTCGGTATCGCCGAGGCTGATATTGACGATGTAAGCGGTCATCGTCTCCATGCCGCGAAACGGATTGAGCGTCAGCCTCGGCTGCTGACCGGCAGCGATCGTCACCGCCATCGTCTCACCAATCGCGCGAGCCATCGCCAACAAGAACGAGGCCAGGATTCCCGACAGCGCCGCTGGCACGACCACCTTCAGCGACACGTCATACTTCGTCGAACCGAGTGCATAACCCGCTTCACGCAACCCGCGCGGAACCGCTCGCAACGCATCTTCACTCAGCGAGCAGACCGTCGGAATAATCATCACGCCGACCACAATGCCGGCACTTAGTGCGTTGAAGATATCGACGTTGAAACCAAGCCACGTTTGAAAGATCGGCCGCAGCAAGTACGGCGTCACAAACACCAACGCGAAGTAACCGTAAACGACGGTCGGAATACCCGCGAGAATTTCCAACACCGGCTTCACGATCCGCCGCATCTTCGGCTTCGCGTACTCGGACAAATAGATCGCGCTCGCCAAGCCAATCGGCAAACCGATCACGCCTCCCAGCCCGGCGATGACGAACGTCCCACACAGTAGCGGCAGAATTCCGAATCGCGGTTTGTCAGGATGCTGCGGAGCCCAAACGGTATCGAACAGGAAGTCGGTGATCGACACCGTCTGGAAGAACGCCGTTCCCGCAAACGAGTAGATCGCCTCGTTAAACAAGACCACGATGATTCCCGCTGTCGTCAACAGCGAGAGTGCTCCGCAAAGAAACAACGTCAAACGAATGACCTGCTCGCGAGCACGCGTCCAAGAAAAACGGCGAGCCAGTGAGTTCGATCGCTTCATCAAAATCGACGCTGAGGTTTGAGCGACTGACACACAGCACTCCGAATTTGTGACATTCGTGGAGCACGATTCCATCGTGCTCCATTTCAGGCACGTTGAAAACGCGCCCCGCAATTTAGCGACAACTCGTCCCTGATTCAGGCGGAACTCAATTCGCCAAGGCGTCACTCAACGTCTTCCTCGCAGCCTCTAAATCCGCTGCCGGAAGTTGCACGTAGCGCACCGTCTTGACCCACGCTTGACCATCGTTGAGGTAATACTTCACAAACTCGGCCACCTGCGGATTCTTCAGCGAGGCTTTGTTGACGTAGATATAGAGCGGACGCGAAAGAGGCTTGTAAGTCCCGCTCAAAATGGTCTCTTCAGTCGGAGCGACTGCGGCGGAAACATCATCTCCAGAAGCGATCGACACGACCTTCAACTTGCTTTTGTTTTCCGCGAAGTAGGCGTAACCAAAATAGCCCAATGAAAACTTGTTTCCGGCAACACCTTTCACAAGCACATTATCGTCGGTGCTCGGCGTGTAATCTGTGCGGCTCGATTTCGATTTTCCAACGATCGCTTCCGTGAAGTAATCGAACGTGCCTGAAGCGTGATCGGCTCCGTAAAGGTCGATCGCCTCATCCGGCCAAGCGTCGTTGAGTTCCTTCCACTTCTTGATCTTGCTGTCCGGGCTCCAGAGAGCCTTGAGCTGCGCGACGGTCAGAGCCTTGCACCAGTCGTTTTCTGGATTCACGACAACCGACAAGCCGTCGATCGCCACTTTCAATTCCACATATTCGACGTTCGCCGCTTTGCACGCTTCTGCTTCCGCAGGCTTAATTGGTCGCGAGGCATCCGCGATGTCGAGCTTCCCTTCCGCGAAGACTTTCAAACCGGGGCCAGTTCCCGATTCACCGACGCTGACGTCAACGCCTTTGTGGAGATTCATGAACTCTTCGCCCATCGCTTGCGAGATCGGGTAAACGGTGCTCGACCCATTGATCGTGATCTTGCCAGCCAGTTCAACAGCAGGCTGACTCGAAGTGCCTGTCGAGCCCGTCACCGCATCTTTCGTCGGGGTGCCACCGCTAGATTTGCCAGCCGGTTCCCCGCCCGATTCACGAACCGAACATCCGACCGCTTGAGCCACAATGAACAACGAGAGCCACAGTGTGCGTTGCAAAAACAAGGGCATAGATTCCTCACCGAAAGGGCGACTGGGAAAACCTTCAAAACTTCCTGAAGCGGTCATAAAGTAAGTTTCAACGGTGAAGAAGTTGAACGTCCGAGTGTTAAGAAATTGTGAAGCCGAATGAGGTTTCCTGAGCTTGGGAAACTGATTTTCAAGCCTTAGATTGTTTAACCCCAACGCCATCGGAGTGGGCGCAATTCGCGCTCGACGATCTCCCGGAGCACGCACGCCGATGGCGCAGCGGTTAAACGTGTACTTCACGAACGGCTGACATCACGACCGCAACAGCAACTTAGCCAACCCCCAATAGAGCGCGCCGCCCATCATGATTGTGCTGGGCAATGTGAAGACCCACGCCAAAACGATCTTTTCACCCAGTCCCCAGCGAACACTCGACATTCCGCGAGTCGCTCCCAATCCCAGGATGCTGCCGGTGATCGTGTGCGTGCTCGAAGTCGGCACGCCGAAAATGGCTGCAGCCGTCAGTACCAACGAGGCACTCGTTTCCGCCGCGAAACCTTCCGGTGGGCCAAGCTTTGTGAGGTGATGCCCCAACGTCTTGATCACGCCCCAACCACCGA
>JAYUFI010000945.1:0-3507 GCA_043738805.1 Planctomycetaceae bacterium
AGACGATCAATTCAAACAGCGGCAAGCGGGACATCTTTTCTGCGTTTGAATCTTCTGCATTTGAAGAAGTTGTTGCGTTGATTTGCACGTCACCACGAATGGAACTGACCGGCTCGTAGGACTCTTGCGAAGGGAGCACTTTGACCGACGTGACCTGCTTCCAAAGCAACGTCCGGAAAATCAAGCTTCCCGCAGATCGGACTTCGATCGCGAGTTGTTCGGCATTGGATTGCTTCTCCACGAACGACCCACGCAAGGTCCGACCATCGGTGAGGCGAACTTGCAACTCGGCGGCCGAGGCCGCAACGGGCCAACTTCCGACGAAGAGCAACGCGCACGCCATAGATTTCCGAGCAAACAGTCTCACGGCAACTCGTTCCCCTCGACACAATAGTCTGGCTGTCGCAGTCTGGTAATTGCACATCAATCGCCACAGACCATCTCGTCGAACGCAAACCGCAGGCCACCTGGCAATGGTTTTTCAAAGGCGGCCTGCATAGAACCTGCCACACGGCGATTTATGGGAAATCTCATCGCCGACATGAAATGGCATTCTCTCGCACCGAGGAATTGATCATGAGACGGTCTTCAATTCAACGTTCAAACTTTGTGTTCTTCACTCGCTGGGGGCTGTTGCTCCTCGTTGCCTTGGGACTGCTCGTGCAGACGTCGATCAGTCAAGAGCTTCGCAAGCTCGGCACGTGTGGGCCGCCGCCGAGAAAGAATCCGCAGCGGCAGACGTCGGCCGAGTCGATGCCGCCACTGCCGTTGCCGGCGACTCCGTTACGGCGCAGTGAGCCGAAGGCCGAACCGGCACCACCTCTGATGATCGCCAAGTTGGAATACGGCACGACGCAGGATTGGAATACCGATCCGGGTGACGTCGACAATCTCATGCGGCATTGCCGGTATGAGCTTGGTCTGTGGTATGGCTGGAAGCAGATGTCGGTCAACGAATTGGTCGCGCTTACTAAGGCAGGGAAGAAGTGCGAGATTCCAATTCTCTACATCAGCGGGCACGAGCTGTTTCAATTCACCGAAGAGCAGCGAGCGGCGATCAAGCAATACGTGGTCGATGGCGGCACGCTGTTGGGGGATGCCTGCTGCGGACGCGAGGAGTTTTCCGTCTCGTTCCGCCGCGAAGTGCAGGCGATGTTTCCGGACCGAATGTTTGACCTCTTGGAAGTCGATCACCCGATCTTTCGAGCGTATCACTCTTACGCGAACGTGCATTTCCGCAGCTTCGACGGCGGCGTGCAAAAGGATGATCAAGGTCCGCCGCAGTTGCTGGGCATGAATATCGGCTGCCGAGCGGCGGTCATCTTCACGCCGTGGGATATGAGCTGCGGCTGGGACGAGCACACGCATCCGCACGGCAAGCGGCTGCTCCCCGGTGACGCGATTCGGCTGGGGATCAATATCGTCAGTTATGTCGCGGCGATGCGGCAGCTCGGTGAGGTGCAAGCGGTGACTCGTGAAGTGCAGGCGACTTCCGATCGGCCTCGGCAGCAGTTTCAGTTGGCGCAGCTTCGGCACAGCGGCGACTGGAATCCCGATCCGAACAGTACGTTTCAATGGCTGCGGCATGTGGCGCTCGATTCGAGTGTCTCCGTCGGTTTCGATCTCAAGCCAGTCGATGCGGATGAATCGAAGCTCGCCAATTATCCGTTCGTGTATTTGACCGGCCACGGCGATCCGCATCTCTCCGACGAAGAGATCGGCGCGTTGCGGCATCACCTGCAATCGGGCGGGTTCCTGTTCGTCAACAATTGCTGCGGTCGCAGTGCGTTCGACCAACACGCGCGGGCGTTGATCGCTCGCTTGTTTCCCGGTCAGAAGATGTCGTCGGTCACGGCCGAGCATCCTCTGTTTCAGTCGTTCTACAAAATCGCCGACGTCCGCGATCGCCAGTCGAGCTCTGCTCGGCCGGCTGAACTGGAAGGGATCACGATTAAGGATCGCCTCGTTTTGGTCTATTCAAAAAACGACATGATCAGCCACTTAAAACAAGTGAGCGATCCTTACGGCAACGGCTTCGATGCCGAATCGTGCCGACGACTCTGCGTGAATCTGGTTGCGTATGCGTTGCAAAACTAAATGGAAGTAACCGCAGCGTAAGTTTGACATTGCACCTTTCGCCGGATCACCGCACAGAATGTGCGGGAATTGAAGCCTGAAACTGAAACGCGAGCGAAGGACCAATGCTCAAGATCTTCTTCGCTTGCGCTTCAGGCTTCAGTTTGTCGGCAATTGGCTGCGAACAAAACGAAAACAGCCCGACTGCCAGTTTGGTGGTCGGGCTGTTTGATTTGGTATCAATGACGATGAACAACTACCGCGTGGCAGTCGTCGTCGGCTTGACGCGGCGTCGAACGTCCGTCTCCAAGACGCCGAAAGCTTGCTCGTGGCGTTGCAGAGCCATCGACAGCGCGCTCAGCAATCGCTTGCCAGTGTAGTGATTCATGATGATCCGCTGGCCGACGTGAACCGTCACATTGCCCTGAGCATACGGATTCGGGTTCAGGCCCAAATCCAAAATCAGTTCTTCCGGCGTGCTCGAAACACGGCAGAAGTTGGCATAGCCGGCGCTCACGGAGGCATCATCCACCGTCAGCGTTTGTTGCTGAGCGGCAGCCGCAGGGGCGGCAGCGATTTCGGTTTCGTCAATCTTGTCTTTGGCCACGAACAGTCTCCTTCATTGAGGGGCGAACAAAAATCCTGGAACACTCCGGTGCCGCAGTTTGCGAACGCATCTTGGTTCGCTTCGGTCCACCGGAAAACAGTGCTCTCAAAGCGAGCGGGACATTAGCTTGGGACGGCAATTGGGATCAACGGCGATCTTTCTAACTCGCTCAGATGCCATCAGAAACCTGACACCGCAACTCCGCAGCTTGCCCGGCTTCGCATGATGTTCCAAAAATGTCCGAGTGAAATAGAACTTGTTCAAGAGCAGTTCCGCGTTTGCGTAACCCGGTTTTCCAAACCGGGTGCGGCACTTCGACCGGTTTGGAAAACCGGTCTACGGCGTTGTCTTTGGACAAGTTTTTAGGGCTGCACAACGTTGGCCGTCTTGGGATTCAAGCGTGCTTCAGGTCGCGGCGGATCGGTCGGACTGCGGTACTGAAACGTTTGCGAATCTCGTTCGAGTGCTTGTCGCGGCAGCGTTCGCTGAATTTTGCCACCTGCCGGACGATGGTCAGTGGAAGGGGCGGACGCATCATCTGGGAACGGATCGAAGTAGTTCCAGCGCGCGCGATCTTGAGCAGCCGTCCGAGGAACGAGGTCCGGCACACGAGTGAATTGCGGATGGCAGCCGGTCAGCGCGGCCACACAAGCACTCGCCCACAGACAACGCCAAGAATTACTCATGCGCCTCAAATCCCTTTGACCGATACGACAGTTCCCACTGCCGATCCTTGATGAGAGGTGAGAATCTAGCCGCAATCCGTCAAACTCGAATAGGCAGGATTTTCTGCAATGCGGCACAGAAGGGGCATCCGCACGGTC
>JAYUFI010000946.1:0-3507 GCA_043738805.1 Planctomycetaceae bacterium
CTCGCCGCCCCCTTGAGCGAATGAATGCGACGACGCACATCTGCCAGCAAATCCCAGCGAGTCAGATCACGCCGAAATTGATCCAGCTTGTAAGCCATCTCTTGCAGGTGCTCGACGGACGACTCATGAAACTGAACGTCATCGTCGTGCGTCGCTTGATTGGCTTCGACACGGCTTTCAACTTCGGTCGTCGAATACCTGAGACTCTGGGCCAATTCAGCATCCGCCCGAACTCTCACGAGTTCGGCGACGGGCTGAGCCTCGTTGATCGACTCGTCCGAAGCGATTTGAACCGGCTCAACGATTGTCGCGACCACCGGCGTTTGAATTCCCTCATCGCAAACAAGCAAATGACGATCGTTATTCGACAACAGATTTGCGTAAGCCTCATCGCTCGACGATTTCTCGAAACGCATCGCCTCATGACTTGTAGGACGGGCACTCTTGCCCGTCTCTGTTGGTGTTGCTGATGTTGCGGTAACGACGGGCAAGAGTGCCCGTCCTACAGATGCGTCGATCGTTGATTTACTCGGCACGTGTCGCTCGAACAGCGTGATCGCGTCAGCTTGCAGTTTTTGTTCGGGAACATTGCCGATGAGTAATCCGCTGGCGAACGTCTCATAGATGTCGGTCAGACGCTCGAGCGAATCTCGCAAGCGGTCGTCCATACTCAAGCGGCCTTCCATGATCTGCTCGATCAGCAGTTCTTGTTTCAGCGCGATCCCGCTGAGCAAAGGAAGGTCAACCAACAGCGCGGTCCCTTTGATGGAATGTGCCAAACGATGCGCTTCGAGCAGCGCTTCGCGGTCTTCAGGACAAGCATGAATGACGGCGAGCGTGCGACGAATCTTCGGCACTTCGTCCCGAATCTCATCGACAAAACTCTCGATCGCTTCGCGGCTCATGGGGGACTCCGTGCCTCGCAACTCCACTGTCATCGGCGTGCCGCAGGATTACTTCAACGCCTTCAAGATCAACGAACCGACCGGTCCCGTGTGTTCGCTGGAATGATCGAAGACCAGCGATGAGCGCGGCTTGCTTCTCGGCAACCGGAACGCGGCGACCGAACTTTGCAACGCGTCGGACAACTCAGCGAGATTGTCGATCGACAACGCCGCGTGCTTTGTGCCGAGTGCCGTTTCTCGCGTGACGCTCGAAATCTCGTTCATCGACTCGGCCAAAACTTCCGCCGTCTGAGCCTGTTGACGGGTCGTCTCGGTGATCGACTCAATCAACTCAGCCAGTTCCTTTGAAACGGAATCAATTTCACCCAGCGTGTAACCCGCTTCGGACGCAAGCTTCGACCCAGAGACCACTTCTTGCGTGCAGACTTCCATCGCCGTGATCGCTTCGGCGGTTTCGCGTTGAATGGCTTTGATCAACGTTTCGATTTGCTTCGTCGCATGGTTCGCTCGTTCGGCGAGCAGTTCGACTTCCTCGGCCACCACAGCAAAGCCCTTGCCCGCGTCGCCGGCCATCGCCGCTTGAATCGAAGCGTTGAGCGCGAGAATGCTCGTCCGATCGGCGATGTCGCCGATCAACTGCACGATCTCGCCGACCTCTTGTGACGATTCACCCAACCGCTTGATCCGCTTCGCGTTCTCTTGCACTTGATCGCGGATGCGATCCATGCCGTCCATCGTGTTCTGCACCGCTCGCGTCCCTTGCTCCGCATTTTCGCGAGCTTTGTTCGCGACCGTCGCCGATTGCTGAGTGTTCTGCGAGACCTGCTGAATCGAACTGGCCATCTCCTCGATCGCCGCCGACGTTTCCGCAATTTGCCGCGACTGTTGTTCGCTGCCGGCGGAAAGATGATCCGTCGTCTTCTGAATTTCGCCCGCCGAAATCGTGACTTGATTCACCGTCTCGTGCAGGTTCGAGATGATCGTTCGCAACTGGAAGATCATGTGGTTGATCGACTCGGCGATGCCGCCGGTGACGTCTTCGGTCACTTCCGCTTCCTGCGTCAGATCGCCGCTGGCGATGATCGCCACTTCTTCCTTCAGCTTCTGCACGGCAAGTTGAATGCGGTCTCGCTCTTCGCGCGTCTGAATCAATGAGAGCGTGTTGTCGCACATCGCATTCAACGACATCGCGACCGTTCCCAATTCGTCTTCGGAGAGAACTTCGGCACGTGCCTCGAAATCGCCCATCCCGATTTGATTCAACATGCCGGTGATCGAATCGGTCTGCCGCGTGAGATTGCTCGCCATCGCATAGCTCGCGACCAACACCACGATCGTGGCGAGCGCCGCGATCACCAGCATCGCCAAGAACAGCCGAGTCACCGGCTCACGAACTTCTGCTTGATCAATCTTGGTCAGCAAGGCCCACGTGATCGCACTCTTCTTGTCGTCCGATTTGTGAACTGTCACCGGCTGCCAAGCGGTCAATGTTTTCACGCCGCGATAATCGGTCGTCACTTGCGTCCCCGTCCCTCCGGTCAACGCAGCCTCCGTCGCGACAGAATCAACGCGCAACTCGGAGTTCAGAATCGTGCTCTTCTGGCTGAGTATGTTCGATTTCGTGAGTTCCTCAACAAAACGCGAGTTGTTCCGAAACAAGTGATCGGACCCGACTGCAAACGTTTCGCCCGTTTCGCCCAAACCCGTGCGATCTTCCAAGATGGTCGCCACTGGATTGATCGGCACTTGAAAAACCACCACGCCAATGCGCTTGCTGACGTCAAACACTGGAGCAGCCAGAAACATCGCCGGTTGCTCGTAAGACGTTTGATGCGGCTTAAAATCCAACATCACGACATCTTCCGAACTCTCCGCTGCGAGAGCCTTCTTGTATGCAAAGCCGAGCCCCGATTTCGCATGAGGGCCGTTGCTCTTCAACGAGGTCGCGTAGTCCAATTCTTTCGAACACGAATAGACGACGTCACCCGTTTCCGCATCAATCAACAGAATGTTCGACAGCCCGAATCGATCCATGAAGCCGCGCAACACCGGGTGATATTTCTCGTGCTGATCGCTGTAGCTCGATTGATCCGCCGCTCGATCCAGCAAACTTTTCTTGCCAATCGGATTCGGATTGTTGCGGACATAGTAGTACTGCATCAGTACTGCTTCGTCGTTAAGCGGATCGACGAGCAAGTCCACGTTCGGAGTCTTGCCGTTGTTCTTGCGGCTGTATTCCTCGGTGAAATCATTCGTATAAAACGTGCGGAGTTCGTCGCGCAGTGATTGAAGTTCTTTGACGCTGAGGTCGTTTTCATCAATCGCCGTCCGAAACGATCGCTGAAAATCTCTGACCGCCGAGACGATGGTCTGATTTTCCGCGAGCGTCGTGACTTCCCCTTCGAGTGTCTGAAGGTATTGCTGTAACTGGCTCCCCTTGACCGAGCGAATCGCGGCCAACTGGTCCGTCGTTTTATCGAAGACCGCTCGTTCGGCGTTCCAATACACGGTGAAAGCCATCGCCACCATCGGCACAAAGGCGACTGCCAGCATCCCCAAGAGCAACTTGCGGCGAATGCTGGTGCGAATCGTTCGGAACAGT
>JAYUFI010000947.1:0-1269 GCA_043738805.1 Planctomycetaceae bacterium
ATATTGGACACGGATTGCACGGAGGACACGGAAGTGCCGACGGCACCGCAGCGGACTCAGGTCGCGGTAGCAGATCATTTGCGAACGGCGGCATTCAGCTCTGTCCCGCAAATGGTAGAGCTCTCGTAGGACGGGCACTCTTGCCCGTCGTTTTACGGTGATTCGACGGGCAGGAGTGCCCGTCCTACGGATTTACGGGACAGGGCTTAGAAGCTCGTGGCCACGAAGGGAGGAGCGGTGACTGACGAATTAGCGGGCGAAGCGCCGTTTCGATATCAGCACACTGCGTCGTTTGCCGAACTGTTAGAGCAGCTTGGGGCGACTCTGTTCGTGACGACGTATCAAGCGGGAAAGCTGGCGGCGTTCCGAGCGGCGGATGGGAAGCTGTCGCTGTTGTTGCGGACGTTTGATCGTGCAATGGGGTTGGCGGTGAATGCTCGTGAGATGGCGATTGCCACACGGTATCAAATTTGGTTCCTGCCGAATGAGCCGAGCCTGGCTCAACGGATTCCGCCGCAGGGGACTCACGATGCGTGCTTCCTGCCGCGACGAAGCCACGTCACCAGCAACATTGATACGCACGAGATCGCCTGGGGATCGTCCGAGTCAAATCCCAATGCGGCCCAATCGCCGGAACTCTGGTTGGTGAATACTCGGCACTGTTGCCTTGGCACGCTGGATGATCGGTTCAGTTTCGTGCCACGCTGGAAGCCGCCGTTTGTCGAACAGCTTCAACGCGCTGATCCGTGCCATTTGAACGGACTCGCAATGGCCAATGGCCGACCGAAGTACGTCACCTGTTTTGTAGAGACCAACACACCCGAAGGTTGGCGAGAACACAAACGCGACGGCGGTTGTTTGATCGACGTCGAAACCAACGAAGTCGTGGCGCGAGGCTTTTCGATGCCGCATTCGCCGCGAGTCCACAACGGTCGTGTCTGGTTGCTCGATTCAGGACGCGGTGCGCTCGTCACCGTTGATTCCAGGACGGGGCAATCCGACGTCGTGGCTCAACTTCCCGGCTACCCGCGCGGCCTGACGCTGGTGGGACGTTATGCGTTCGTCGGACTGTCTCAAGCTCGCGAATCAAAAACGTTTGGAGGGGTCGCCGTCGTCGAGCAACTCCCGCAACGCAGATGCGGCGTCTGGTGTGTGGACACGCTCGCGGGCGAGATCGTCGGCTTTCTGGAATTCGAGCAGAACGTCGCCGAAGTTTTTGATGTGCAACTTCTTTTCGGCTTCCGCAACCCCGCGATCATCGGCTTCGCG
>JAYUFI010000948.1:0-1267 GCA_043738805.1 Planctomycetaceae bacterium
CAGCGCTGACACAGTGTTTCGACTTCACCGGGAGCACCTTTAGGCTTGAACCACAGCATGTGAGCCCACCAGAACCCATCATTCGGCGAATGCGGATCACCCTCTTGGTCGGACAACACGTGATGCTTGCGATGCGTCGCCACCCAAAACAGCGGGCTCCCCTCGGCCGACAACATGCCGCACAGAGAGAAGAAATACTTCAACGGACGCGGCACGACCAAGCTGCCGTGAGTCAACAGCCGGTGATAACCCAGCGTCACTCCCAAGCACGCGGTGACCCAGTGCAAGAAGACGGTGATCGCCAGCGCCGACCAACTGAAATGCCACAGGGCTGCGACGGCTCCCGCATTGATGACCGCCATCCAGCCGACGTTGACCCAGTCGATCCCGTACGGAAAGCGATCGAGAAATCGTTTCGGAATCGGATGCGAAATCTCCGGTCGAGCACGTTTCACTTTGACGATCGGAGCCGTTTCACGCAGCGCGGCTTCGCGGCTGTCGCAAAATGGCATTCGCTGCGAATCGGCAGTTTCCGAGCCGATCGAGGTGGTTGATTCGCAAACATCAGAGAGAGCGGTGTCGTGATTCACGAACAGGGTCTCCAACAAAAGGGGTTATCTGCGACCGAGCGCAGGCACCAAAAAGCACGAGGGATTATAGAAAGGGATCGGAAAGCGGTGGGTCAGGACGCGGTCAAACTTTTGTCATACTTTTGTCACAGGCCCGCGTAAAACAGGCGGCTCGCCTGTTGTGACGCACGCAGTCCGTGTAAGCACTTTCGATTGCCACGAAAGGACGCACGCGAGCCGCGTATGCCACAGAAACTTCGTCGCCGCCACAATCGCAAGACCGTTTCCGCGCGCCAGTACGACCGCTACAGTTCCCCTCATTCTTGGCCATCAACCACACAACATTGGAGGGAGTGTGATGCAAATTTCAAATTTCAAATTTCAAATTTCAGATTTCAAATCGCTCTTCGCAATCGCGTTCATCGCGACTCTGCTGATCGCGAACTCAACGGCACACGCCGCCGACAAAGCTCCTCAACTGATTACTTCGATTGAAGGGATCACGGAACTGCGGCTCGACAACGGGCTGAAAGTGCTGCTCTTCCCCGATGAGTCGAAGCCGACCGTCACGGTTAATCTGACGATCTTTGTCGGATCGCGTCACGAAGGGTACGGCGAGGCGGGCATGGCTCACTTGCTGGAGCACATGGTCTTCAAAGGAACGCCGACGTTTGCCGACATCCCGAAAGCGTTGAAGG
>JAYUFI010000949.1:0-3497 GCA_043738805.1 Planctomycetaceae bacterium
AGCTCGTGAGGTACATCATCATTGCTTGCTTGCTGGATACGGTGCGGACGCGATCAATCCCTATTTGGCTTTCGAGGCGCTGCGTCAATCGCGAGAAGACGGGACGCTCGGCGATCATTGGACCGACGAAAAGATCGTTGCCGCGTATCGCAAAGCGGTCGAGAAAGGGATGCTCAAGGTCATGGGCAAGATGGGCATCTCGACGTTGCAGTCGTACAAGGGGGCTCAGATTTTCGAGGCGCTGGGCCTGAACGACACCGTCGTCGATTATTGCTTTGCTGGGACTGCGAGCCGGATCAAGGGTGTTGATTTTGAGGTGCTCGGCAAGGAAGCGATGCTGCGTCATGAAGTCGGTTATCCGCCGCGAGACGCTCAAGCTCTGCCGGTGCTGCCGAATCCCGGCGAATTCCACTGGCGCAAGACCGGTGAAAAGCACGCTTGGAACCCGTACACAATCGCCGAGATCCAGAACGCCGCTCGAACTGGCGACAAGACGTCGTTCAAGCGCTTCGCTCAGATCGTGAATGAAGAGACGCACAAGGCGTGTTTCCTACGCGGGCTGTTGAAAATCAAAACGAGTGCGAGCCCGATTTCGATTGATCAAGTCGAGCCGGCAGTAGAGATCGTCAAACGCTTCTGTACCGGCGCGATGAGTTATGGGTCGATCTCCGCTGACGCGCACGAGTCGCTGGCGATCGCGATGAACCGCATCGGCGGCAAGAGCAACACCGGCGAGGGTGGCGAGGACTACAAGCGCTTCGCGCCGGAACCGAACGGCGACTCGAAGCGATCGGCCATCAAGCAAGTCGCGAGCGGCCGGTTCGGTGTGTCGAGCTGGTATCTCACGAACGCCGACGAGTTGCAGATCAAGATTGCTCAAGGGGCGAAACCCGGCGAGGGAGGCGAACTCCCCGGCCACAAGGTCGACAAGATCATTGCTGCCACACGGCACAGCACGCCGGGCGTCGGACTCATCAGCCCGCCGCCGCATCACGACATCTATTCGATCGAAGATTTGGCTCAACTGATCTTCGACTTGAAGAACGCGAACCCCTCCGCGCGAGTCAGTGTGAAGCTGGTCAGTGAAGTCGGTGTCGGCACGATCGCCGCCGGTGTGGCGAAAGGCCACGCCGACAATATCACGATCGCCGGCACGGAAGGTGGCACTGGAGCGTCGCCGCTCACGTCGATCAAGTGTGCCGGACTGCCGTGGGAACTGGGCATCGCCGAGACGCACCAAACGCTGGTGATGAACGATCTCCGCAGTCGTGTTCGATTGCAAACGGACGGTCAATTGAAGACTGGTCGTGACATCGCGATCGCCTGCATGTTGGGAGCCGAAGAGTTCGGCTTCGCAACCGCGCCGTTGATCGTGCTGGGCTGCATCATGATGCGAAAGTGTCATCTCAACACCTGCCCGGTCGGCATCGCGACGCAAGATCCGGAACTCCGCAAGAAGTTCAACGGCCAGCCGGAGCACGTCATCAATTACTTTTTCATGGCGGCCGAAGAATGCCGGGAGATCATGGCCTCGCTTGGCGTTCGCACGATGAACGAACTGGTCGGACGAGTGGACTTGCTGGAGACTGACGACGCGATCAAGCACTGGAAGGCGAAGGGGATCGACCTCTCGGCAATGCTCACGCTCGCTGCGAAGCCACATCCGAACGTCGGCACCTATTGCCAACGTGGCCAGGATCACGGGTTGCAACACACGCTTGACCAAACGACGCTGATCCCGCGCTTCCGTGAAACGATTCAAACCGGCAAGCCCGATCGTGAAAGCTTTCGCATCATCAACACCGATCGAGCGACCGGGACGACGCTGTCTCACGAAGTCAGCAAACGCTGGGGGGCGAATGGTCTGCCCGACGACACGATCCACATGAAGTTCACCGGACACGCCGGTCAAAGCCTCGGAGCTTGGGCGGTTCACGGTGTGACGCTGGAATTGGAAGGGGACGCAAACGACTACGTCGGCAAGGGACTCAGTGGCGCTCGCATCATCATCTATCCGCCGAAGACGGCCACGTTCAAATCCGAAGAGAACATCATCATCGGCAACGTGGCCTTGTACGGCGCGATCCACGGTGAGGCGTACATTCGCGGCGTCGCGGCCGAGCGCTTCTGCGTTCGTAACAGCGGAGCCAACGCAGTGGTCGAAGGCTGCGGCGACCACGGCCTCGAATACATGACCGGAGGCCGAGTGGTTGTCCTCGGAGCCACTGGCCGTAATTTCGCCGCTGGAATGAGTGGTGGTGTCGCCTACGTCTACGACCCGCAGTCGGAACTCAAAGCCAATTGCAATCCGGAAATGGTCGAACTCGAAAAGCTCGAAGCTGACGAGGACGTCGCCGAACTCAAACAACTCATCACCAACCACGCGACCTACACCGGCAGCGAGGTCGCGCAACGCATCCTCGCAAACTGGTCTGTCGATCTAAAGCATTTTCACAAGGTCATGCCGGTTGACTACAAGCGTGCGCTGGCCGAGATGGCGAAGGAAACATCGCTGAAGTCCGCCAAAGTCATCGCGACAGCAGCTGGTCAGGTCTAAAACCGAGTCACTAAGAGCATCTAGGTGCGGTGCCAGACTCAAATAGCCTGGCCATGAAACGAGAGAAAGTGAGTCAGAGCGATGGGTAAGCCAACGGGCTTTATGGAATTTAACCGGCAGTTGCCGACGGATCGTGATCCGGAATTGCGGGTTTTGGATTGGAAAGAGTTTCATGATCACATGCCGGAAGATGACCTGCGCAAGCAGGGGGCTCGGTGCATGGATTGTGGTGTACCGTTCTGTCACACGGGCGGGATGATTGCCAACATGGCGTCGGGATGTCCGGTCAATAACTTGATCCCAGAATGGAACGATCTCGTTTTTCGTGGGCATTGGCGCGAAGCGCTCGACCGGCTGCACAAGACGAACAACTTTCCGGAGTTCACCGGACGAGTTTGTCCCGCTCCGTGTGAGGGTTCGTGCGTGCTCGGCATCACGTCGCCGGCGGTGACGATCAAGAACATCGAATGTTCGATCATCGACAAGGCGTTCGACGAAGGCTGGGTCACTCCGCAAGTGCCGACGACTCGAACAGGGAAGAAAGTTGCGGTGATCGGTTCCGGGCCGGCAGGGCTCGCGGCGGCGGCGCAGCTCAATCGAGTGGGACATGTTGTCACAGTTTACGAGCGAGCCGACCGCGTTGGTGGGTTGCTGATGTATGGCATCCCGAACATGAAGCTCGAAAAGTGGGTCGTGCAGCGTCGCGTGAATTTGTTGGCCGACGAAGGAGTCAAGTTCGTGACGAGTTGCGAGGTCGGCAAAGACATCGACGCCGTGCAGCTCCGTGAGGAGAACGACGCGATCGTGTTGGCGGTCGGAGCGACAAAGCCGCGTGACTTGCCGATTCCGGGGCGCGATCTGAAGGGAGTTCATTTCGCGATGGAATTCCTACACGGCAACACGAAGAGCCTGTTGGATTCCGACCTGCGAGACGGCAAGT
>JAYUFI010000950.1:0-1265 GCA_043738805.1 Planctomycetaceae bacterium
CGTGCGCGTTTTGAAACGCAGCCGACATGGAGAACGCGCACGCCCGCGGCTTGCGGTTAAACGAGCCTTGTCGAGACCTCCCTGAAACACCGGTTGAGCCATTATTTTTTCGAGAAGTTTTCGCTGTCGTTGATCGAATGCTGTCGGACAGGCGAGCCGCCGACCCTATGTTGAGGGCGGTGACGTCTCATCATCCAGGATCGACAGCAGCAGTTGGCTGAGGCCGAGTGTCGCTCCGGCGGTTGGTTGGCTGAGCGTCAGTTGTAACGTGCGCGTGCCGTCAGCAATTTGATTGTTGATGACCGCAACGCGAATCGTCTTCGTCGTTTCACCTTCCGCAAACGTGAGCGTGCTGCTGACGGGTACGAAGTCTTTTCCCGAAACTGCGGTCCCGCCGGTGACGGCATATTTCACGCTGATCCCTTTTTGGCTGCCGTTGGTGCGAGTCACCGTCAGGTCAACGAACCCTGCGTCCTCGCGAACGTCCGATGTCGCTTGGCTGAACTGAATCGTGCCGGGAGCGTTGATCTCATCGTCAATAATCGTGAGGACCGCCGTCGTGATGGTGCCGAGCGACGAGCCGTTCATCGCATTGAGTAGTCGCAGCGAAATCCGTTCGTTTGGGTCGATGCGGTTGTCGTTGAGGATGATGACTCGAAAGGTCTTCGACGTTTCGTTCTCGGCAAAAGTGAGCGTGCCGAGAGCCGACGTGAAATCGACGCCGCTAGTCGCGGTGATGCCGGACACCAAATACTGCACCTTGACTGTCCCCTTTTGACCGAGCATTCGATCAACGGTGATGTCGATGAAGCCCGTGTCTTCGCGAACCGACGCCGTGCTTTGTCGGAACTGAAACTTGCCCGGTGCGGCGATCTCGTCATCTCGAATCGTCACTGTGGCAGTCGCCGTTGATGACAAGCCATTTGACGAAAGCAACGAGTTGTCCGGCGTGGAACCATTCAACGGATTGCTGAGCACCACTGCAAACGTTTCATTCGGTTCCAAGAGGTTGTCGTTGATGATCGGCACGATAACGGTCTTCGTCACTTCACCATCTGCAAACGTCAGCGTCCCGTTGACGGAGCTGTAATCGGCGGCGGCGGTCGCGGTACCGCTGGCCGTCGCGTAGTTCACACTCACAGAACCCGCGCTGCCGCCAACTCGGTTGACGATGATCGTCGCGGTCCCAGCATTCTCATTCACGCTGATCGACGCTTGATCGAACTGCAACAAGCCCGCCGAACTTCCTGCATAACCAACTTGCA
>JAYUFI010000951.1:0-1264 GCA_043738805.1 Planctomycetaceae bacterium
CTCGGACTTGCGATAGTTTTCCACCACCGCACGCAACAGCGGTCGAGCCTTCCCGTAACTGCCCGACGCGCCGTGCAAACTGCCGAGCACAGAACTCGACTCCATCACCAACGGATGAGATGGCCCCAACTCTGCGATCTGCATGAGCAACAGTTTCTCCCCGACAGAGATGGCGTCCGGAGTACGGCCAAGTTGCTGATACAAGTTCCGCAGTTGTTTCCAGTCAGAAGCTGACGTCCCCGCGTCAATCACAATCTGCTGCAAACACTCGGCCGCCATCGCGAGTTCCGCATGAGCTTTGTTCCGCAGTTGTTGTTCGCGGTAAACGTTCGCCAAGAGTTGATGAATCTGCGAAGCGCCACGCGGGTTCTCTTTGGGAGAAATGAATTCGAGTCCCTCACGGAAATGTTTTTCGGCGCGAATAAAATCTTTTCGCAACGAGGCATGAGTCCCCAATTCCAGCAACGCTCGCAGTTGCCTCTGCTTCCCGTCCGGCATCCGCGAGAGCTTTTGTTGCAACGCGGCCAGCATCGGATCGGCGGCGTCCGTTCGATCGAGAGCCTCTTGGCATTCCACCAAGCGCACGATGACCAAAACCGTCTCGTCGGGGTTAAGGCTCTTTTCAAATTGCTTGAGAAAGTCGCGTCCGAGCTGCTCCGCTTCACGCCAATGTTCCGCCGCAGGCTCCGCGTGATCGGTCAATCGTTCGACCGTCGCCAACGTGACCAGCACGGGCAACTTTCGCAGGTCTTTGAGCTTGCCATATCGGCTCGCCAACAACTCATCCAACGTGGCTCGTGCTTCCGAAAAGTTAGCCAAAGCCATCTGGCTTTCCGCAATACCGATCGCGTTTTGCTGCAAGAACTCCGCGAAGTCGGCGTTCCGCTCTCCCTTCAGGTCTTCTCGGTATTCAATCGCGTATCGCAGCGCGTCCGAATGCTGTCCTAATCGCCGACTGGTTTCCGCCAGCATCAACAAACAACGCCGCCGCACTCGGACTTTCTCAGCGGATGATGGTCCTTGCGTGACACTCGCCAAGGCTTGAGCGAACTTGTCGTCCGCCTGAGCCCAGGCACCTCGCCGAAAAAACTCTTCCGCAGACAACAAGTCCCGCCCACGATCTTGAGCGATCGCCAGCCCGTTGCCCAAGTGACATGTTCGCTCTTCTCGACGACCTCGGCGTAGGTCTTGCCGACGGCGACAATCCGGCTCTCATCCTCGCTGAGGGCAATCCATGAATCCAAGGGTGCGGATAACAGAATCT
>JAYUFI010000952.1:0-1264 GCA_043738805.1 Planctomycetaceae bacterium
AATCAAATTGAGACCCTGCCACAAAAAAATCGAAATCGACAGAGCGACGATGACCCAACTGCAACGCCAGTGCCGTTCCGCCCGCTAAGTACGCTCCATGCGAACGCAGGATCGGCCCCAGCTTTGCCAAAGCGGATTGCTGTCGAACGCCAATCACGTTGCTGTGCCAAGTCGTCATATCAGCCCGCTCTTCGATCCCATATTTCCAGCCCAGGTTCATTCAGCCAAGCATTGACCGTCCGGTTCGGCAACTACCACATCGCTTGCCAGAATCGTAGTTGCTCGCGCGACAGCCCGGCCCCACGACGTTGGGAAACCAACTGCTTAAGCGGCTCATCGCCGACCGTTTGGCACAACCATTTGAGACTCTCCCAGTCACCTGCCTCCAAGATTCGCATCGCAACGACATCGCCGTGCTTATTGCCATCGAGCCGATGAAAGTGCATATCCCAAAACAACGGACGCAACCGCTTCGGCAACTTGCGAGGGAGTCGGACGATGTTGTCGATTCGCTGCGGCATCGGCGGGCCTCAATCCACGTAAACGAACTCGTTGCTGCTCATGAGCACTCGCAGCCAAGCGGCCCAAGCATGTGTTGGGCGTTCGGCTTCGGCAATGTCGGACAGCTCACGCTGATAGTCGGACAGGAATCGCTTCGCCGAGTCCCGTTCTTCGATTGTCGGGCTGCGAGCGAAGAGCAACTGAAACGCGCGTTCGAGCCGAGCCGCTTCCGGCAGCGTCAACAATCGGCGGGCGAAACTTTCCGACTTGGCATGAACGAACGGGTCGTTCAAGAAGAAGAGTGCTTGAGTCGGCACGGTCGTCGTGAAGCGATCGGGCGTGCTCGCGCTGGCATCCGGACCGTCAAACAGGGCGAGGAACGGATGCCGTTTGATCCGTTGCAGCATCAGGTACACGCTGCGTCGGTCGTGCTCATAGACCGCGGCGAACGGGCCGTGTTGAGTGAAGCCCCATGTCTTTTCTTCCGGAAACGGATGCGGTCCCCCCGGCGAACGATCGAGGTCTCCGCTGACAGCAAGGATCGCGTCGCGGAGTTCTTCGGCGGACAGTCGGCGACGCGCGACCCCTCCACTTGCCGTGCAATACGCTGCGCTCGTCAGCATCAGCCGGTGCATGGCCTTCATCGACCAGCCGCCTTCCATGAAACGCGTCGCCAGAAAATCCAGCAGCGCGGGATGGCTGGGCCGGGCGGACTGGGTGCCGAAATCATCCGGCGTGGTCACAAAACCCTCGCCGAAATGAT
>JAYUFI010000953.1:0-3482 GCA_043738805.1 Planctomycetaceae bacterium
CGAGGCCCACCCCGAACTGCAAACAATTTGGTGGGTCTCGATGACTCGACCCACCCTACGTTTGAAAAATTAGCCATCATGAATCCCCCTTCAAATCGCTGGCGAAACAATCCGCTGCGGTTGGCCGTCAGATTACTCCTCAGCGTCATGATGGTCGGTGCCGCGACCAACAGCGTTGTTCGCGCCGACGATGCGGCGCGTGGGGTCGAGTTCTTCGAGAAGAAGATTCGGCCGCTGCTCGTGAAGCATTGCTATGAATGCCACGGTCCCTCGGAAGCGTCGGCCAAGTTGCGTCTGGATTCTCGAACGGGCTGGGAAAAGGGTGGTCAAGGTGGCCCGGCAATCGTGCCGGGCGATCCGTCGGCGAGCTTGCTGATTCGAGCGGTGTCGCATCGTGATCCGCAGCTCAAGATGCCGCCGAAAGAAGCTGGTGGAAAACTGAGTGACGCGCAAATCGAAGACCTGACGACTTGGATTCGGCAAGGTGCTCACGATCCGCGAACGGGCACCAAGATCGTCACCGACATCGAAGCGGCGGCGCAGCGGCATTGGGCCTTTCAGCCGCTCGCGCCACCAACGATCGAGCCGAATGCTCATCCGATTGATTTCTTGATCGAACGGAAGCTGCGCGAGAACAACTTGGTCGCGACGGAGCCAGCCGACATGCGGACGCTCGTGCGGCGGACGACGTTTGATCTCATCGGACTGCCGCCGACGGAGAAGCAACTGGCGATGGCTCGCGAAGATTACCCGCGACTCATTCAAGAGCTGCTCGCGTCGCCTCGGTATGGCGAGCGCTGGGGACGGCATTGGCTCGACGTGGCGAGATACTCGGACGCGAAGGATGGCGTGTTGATGTACGGCGACGCTCGCATCCGGCCGTTCGCCCACACCTATCGCGATTATGTGATCCGCGCGTTCAACGATGACAAGCCGTTCGATCAGTTCATTCGCGAGCAGCTCGCCGCTGACCGATTGAAGTTGCCGGAGGACTCGCCGGACCTCGCGGCGCTGGGGCTGCTGACGCTCGGACGCATGTTCGACAGCAATCGGCATGACGTCATCGACGATCAGATCGACGTGGTCGCTCGCGGCTTCCTCGGCCTGACGATCAGTTGTGCTCGCTGCCACGACCACAAGTTCGATCCGATTCCGACGGCCGACTACTACTCGCTGTATGGCGTCTTCGCGAGCTGCATCGAACCGCTGGAACGGCCTCGCACCGCCCCCGTCACGGAAGCCGGCAAGGCGTTCGAGCAAGAGTTCGCCACCAAACTGAAAGAGGTCTATGACCAGCAGCAGGCTCATTACGATTCGACGCTGAAGACCGCTCGCGAGCGGACGCCGGATTATCTGGTGCAGGTCGCCACGACCGAACCCGATGTCTCCGAGACAACGATCTTCTTTCTATCGTTGATCCCCGATCAACTCCGGCCGCAGATCACGAAACGCTGGCGGCAACTGATCGCTCGCCGAGCGTTTGCCGATGACCCGCTCTTCGGCCCGTGGCATGACCTGCTGCGCGAACCGCTGCTGAAGCCGGAGGAATGGAAGGCGCGCGGCATCGACCAACGGATCATCGACGGACTCGTCGCCGCGAAACCGCAAACGCCAGCCGAGGTCGCGCGAGCCTACGGCACGATCATTCGCGACGTGTGGGCTAAGAATGTCGATGAAGCGGACCCGATCGCCGCGTTGCTGGTTTCACGCAACAGCCCGGTCTGGTTTCCGAAACGAGACGTGACGTTTTATCTCTCGCGACAACCGGGGGACGCCTTTCGCGGTTTGCTGGGGCAGCTTGATGCCATCGCCGTCAAACACAAAGACGCCGCGCCGCGAGCGATGGTCGTCGCCGATTCCGAAGTCTTGTGCGATCCGGTGATCTTCCAGCGCGGCGATCCCAGCGCACGCGGATTGCCGGTCCCGCGACGGTTCCTCAGCACGTTGTCGAAAGCCGACCGAGCGAACTTCACCGACGGCGGCGGGCGACTCGACCTCGCCAACGCGATCGCGTCGCGCGACAACCCGCTCACCGCGCGAGTCTGGGTGAATCGTGTCTGGATGCACCACTTCGGCGAGCCGCTGGTCGAGAACCCCAGCGACTTCGGCCTGCGAACCAAACGCCCGGTCCAGCACGAGCTGCTCGATCTCCTGGCCGACTTCTTCATCCTCAACGGTTGGCGCACGAAGCCGCTGCATGAGTTGATCCTCACCTCGCGAGCCTATCAACGGGCATCGCGAATTCCAGACACGCCGCAGATGGCGAAGCAACTCGAAGCCGACACAGCAAACTCGCTGCTGTGGCGAGCCAACCGCCGGCGGCTCGACTTCGAGCAGATGCGCGACACGTTGCTGTTCTCGTCGGGCAAGTTGGACGAAACAATGTTCGGCCGACCGCCGCTCATCACCGACGAGAACAATCGTCGCCGCACCGTGTACGCCTTCGTCGAACGACAAAACATCCCGGCGATGGTCCAGAACTTTGACTTCGCGAATGCCGACACCTCGACGCCGCGCCGCGTGATGACGACGGTCCCGCAACAGGCTCTGTTCGCGATGAACTCAACCTTCGTGCTGGGACGAGCGAAAGCCCTGGCAAGTCGTCCGTCGAAAACAGAAGCCGCGAACGCGATCGCGCACCTGTACCTCGCCGTTTACGGCCGCGAACCAACGGCCGAGGAACTCGCGTGGTGCAACGAATTCCGCCAAGCCGGCTCGCTGGAACAACTCGCCCAAGTGTTATTGATGAGCAACGAGTTGATGTTTATTGATTGACGATGATGGATGTAACCCGAAACGTCAGCGAGGGCGGACGCTTCAAAGAACACCGAATTCATCGCGTTTTGGAGCGTTCGCCCTCGCTGACGCTTCGGGTTACATCGCGGTCAATGCACCGGAGACAACATGAACGATCCATCCAATTTGCTCTCACGCCGCGACCTGCTCCGCACAATGGGAACGGGACTCGGCCTGCTCGCGTTGCCAGCGTTGTTGCATGCGGACGAGGTGGCTGCGAGCAATCCGTTGGCAGTGCGCAGTCCGCACTTCGCGCCGCGAGCCAAGCATCTCGTCCACATTTATCTCAATGGAGGTCCTTCGCAAGTCGACACCTGGGATCCAAAAATTGAACTCACGAAATGGGGCGGCAAGAAGCTACCGCTCGGCAACTTGACGACCGAACGCGAAACGGGCGTGGCGTTGGCCTCGCCGTTTCAGTTCGCTCAGTACGGCGACAGCGGTTTGTGGTGCAGCGAAGTCTTTCACCAAACCGCGAGCCGTCACGCGGATCGCATCTGCGTGATTCGCTCGATGTACGCCAACACGCCAAACCACGAACAAAGCATGAGGCTGATGAACACCGGCGACGAACGATTGTCGCGCCCCAGCTATGGCTCGTGGCTGACGTATGGCCTCGGCTGCGAGAACCAGAACTTGCCGGGCTTCGTGACGCTCTGCCCCGGCCTGCCCGTCGCCGATTCGTC
>JAYUFI010000954.1:0-3482 GCA_043738805.1 Planctomycetaceae bacterium
TGACGCTCACTCAAATTTGGTTGGACCGCGAACCGCAACAATGGGAATTCATGATTCGCAAGGCATTTGCCTTGGGTGAGCTGGGCCAATCCGGAGAGCAACGAGCGATTCTCACTCAGATGATGGCATTGCAGCTCTCGGATGACACTCCGAGCATTTTGCGGAAATCTTCTGCCAGGAAAGACGCCGTCGTTGACCGGATAGAACGCATCCGCGAGCGCTTCACCAACACGGCGTTCCCGGTTGTCGACTACGGACAAGCTCGGCGATTGGCCCTTGAGGGGCGGTTGATGTTGGGCGTTCAATCCTTCCTCACCACAAGTCGATTCGGCAAGTTGACCGAGAAGCGAATCATCCCCGATGCCAAGGCAGGCACCGAACTGCGTCGGGCTTGGGACAACATCTATGTGCGGTGGTA
Organism: Planctomycetaceae bacterium; assembly: GCA_043738805.1. GTDB lineage: Bacteria > Planctomycetota > Planctomycetia > Planctomycetales > Planctomycetaceae > SXKJ01. The sequence goes on from JAYUFI010000954.1 coordinate 419, forward strand.
TGGCACGCCCAATTCCGAACTTGTCGAGGCGTGTCTCAAGCTCCAGGAGGTGGCCCCCGACGACTTGGCCGCTCATTGGCTGACGCTGCGAGCATTGGCGTTATATCGACTAGAAGTGCCCACGCATTTCTACAACCTTGCGCCCATGATGCCCGGCGAGGCACTCGACAGCAAATCCGTGGATCGTCTGGTGGCGTCGCTTCGCCAACTGTTGAAACACAACGAAGTGTTGGAATGGGATTCTAGTTTTCCGCTGGCAGAACTGGTCGCTCGCGAGTTGCTTCGCGCGAACCGAGTTGAAGACCTGGACCGACTGCTGGTCGAAATCGAAGCAACAAATTCGAGCGTGAACACACTCGGATGGCTCGTTCAATATGCCGCCAAGCGGAACAACGAAGATGCGGTCATGCGGCTGGTCGGCAAATATTCGGCGGCCGTCGAGGCCGTTCCAGTTTCGGCGGCAACCGCAACCAACGGACTGCGAACGGCGAATCCGGGTTTCGTGGCGTGGTGGGTGCAGAGCCTGATGGTGCAGCCGGCCGGCCCGACTCAGCAGGCAACGAAAACAGACTCCTCAAGACAACGAGTGCTCCAGATTCTCGATGCCGTTTGGGGGCCGCTCTCGCATCCGAAGTTGCTCCGGAACTCGAACACGTTCGTCACACACTTGGTCTACATTCTTCAGGGGCAGGCGTCACGAGCGCCAACGACGTCGCCGCTGAATCAAGCTCAGCTACGGTCGATCGCGGATTCCGGTCAAGGTTGGCTCGTCTGGCAAGACACCGAACACACGCAGCCAAAGACTGTCGAATTCCCGACCGTTGTCGAACTGCCGGAGTGCGCGGCGCTGCGAGTCCTGATGCAGGCTCATGCGGTCGCGGCGCGCGACAAATGGGCAGACACGTTGCGCGAACACTGGCAAGCCAAGGTCGCAAAAGCGGAACCTCAATCGCGAGAGAAATATACGGCCCAGCTAGGAATGGCGTGTTTGCTCGTTTGGGACGGCAAGAACGATGAGGCGATGCCGGTTATGCGAGAAGTGTTTGAACTCGCAACTCAGCTCCCGGCATTGCAGTTCGACATTGCGTGGTTTCATCAGCGATACGGATCGCAAGAAGTTACCCTCGAACTGCTGGGCCAGATCGAGACGACCGATGGCGACTTGATCAAAGAGATCGAACTGCGGGCACTCAATCTCGCGGCGAAGTTGAAGAACACCGAACGGGCTAAAGAAGCGGCAGAAAAATTGTTTGGAGTGAAGTTGGAGCCGGCGCAGGAATTGGCACTGGCGAAGCAGCTTTCGGAGTTGGGGTTGAAGGAGCAGTCGCAGGCGTTGCTGGCGCGGGCTCCGCAGCGTCATGCGAATGATGTCGGGATGCTGTTGCAGGTGATGTTGCAGCATGAGAACCAAAAGAATTTGGAGCAGGCGTGTGTCATTGCCGAACTGATCATCCGGCGGACGCAGTCGATTTCGATGGCGCGGACGCTGTCGGCGGCTCAGGCGGGGACGGCGACTCAGCAGCAGATGCGCGTCGGGGCGGCGAGCGAAGACGCACGAAAGAAGGCGTTCGCCATGTTGGCCTCAGCGGGAAAGCTGACGGCGTTGATCGAGCAAACGGAGCAGCAGTTTGAAAGCTCGCCAAGTTCGTTGCGGCTGTTCACGCAACTGATGGAGACCTACGCAGCGGCGGGAGCCTCAGACAAACAGGTTGCTCTGCTGATCCGCGTGGCGAAGAGCGAAGCTCCCGATCCGCTGTTTCGTCTGCAAGTCGCGCGGTCGCTGGTTGCGGCGGGGAACGCGAAGAGCGCGGTACCGCACTTCCTGTTCGTGCTGGAGAAATCGCCGAACGCGACCGCTCAAGTTTTGTTTGAAGCGGAGAGTGTCATCAAAGAACTAGGGAACGCGGAAGACCTCGCTCGAATTGTGCTGCGATCGAAAGTGGCGGCGAATGATTTTCAGCGGGTCGAAATGTTCGCACGCTTGATCAATCAGCTCGAAGGCCCGCCGATTCGTGGGAAGCTGATCATCGAGCTGTTTCAGAAAGCGTGGCGTGAGTCGCCCGACTTCCGTCCGCAGTTGGCTCAACGATTGTTAGCGGTCAGTCCGTCGGTCTGGCAACAAGAAGAGATGTGGGAGTTGGCTCGCGAGGTCGTGCTCCCGGCAGCGGATCGGCAAGCGGTGGCGACGTGGAGCGGCGTGGATGTCTTGCGATTGGACAACGGACGCAACATCGAAGGGCTGATGCCGCGATTGCTCGACTTGGCTCAAGAGCAGAAGAAGCTCGATGAACTGGCCCGCGACACGGACGCGGCGTTGAAGAAACATCCCGGCTGGCTGGGAGGCCGCGCGCTGCTGGGGATGATTCGGCTGCGGCAGGGCGATGCGAAACAAGCTCGCGCGGTGTTGACCGATTTGTTGAAGGAAGGCTCGTCGCCGCCGGTGCTGCTGTCGCTGACGATCGGGTACGAAACCGCTCGGCAGAAAGAACTGGTCGATGTCGCGATGAAGTTCTATGAGCCCGCAACGTCCACGGCGATGTCGTGGGAGATGCGCCGCGTCGTGCTCGAACATTGCCGAGTTCACGGCAAGATCCCGGAATTCCAGCAGATGGCGATCGACGTGCTCTTGGCAGTGTTGCCGTCCGAAGAGGCTCGCGAGCAGGACAACCAGTCGATTTCCAACACGCTGTCCGAAGTGTCGACGATCGCTAAGGAACTCAATCAACCTTACATCGCCGCACGGATCGCTCAGTCGTTGCGAGCCCGGGCTCAGCAGCCGAATGCGATCAACGACAACCTCAAGTGGTTCAAACAATTCGAGGAACGGTTCGCTCAATCGTGTGCCGCGATCAAGCCGGAGATGTTGCCGACTATCTTTCGCTTGGCGGCTCACGAGCGCCCGGCTCGTGGCACATCGCGTCCGCGTCTCGATCTTTTGCTGCAAGTGACCGGCGAGTCGGTTGCCGACATGCAATTGCACAGCCCGCTCCTCGCTTGTCTGAAAGATGCGGCAGCGGACGACAAGCTTTGGCCGGATGTTGTGGTTGAGCTTGATCGGTTGAAG
>JAYUFI010000955.1:0-3479 GCA_043738805.1 Planctomycetaceae bacterium
CGCATTGATCGCTATTACGCGCTCGATGGAGCCCAGCAAATTCTGTCGTCGTCGTTGCTCGGTCTGACGATTCAATGTGCCAAGTGTCACGATCACAAATTCGAGCCGATCCCGCAGCGCGATTACTACCAACTGCAAGCACACCTGTTTCCGATCTTCAATTTGCAAAAGTGGATCGCGCCGAACCAACGGTTTGCTTACGCGAGTCCGCCGGGCGAAGTCGAAGCGTGGGAGTCGCGTCAGCAAGAACTCGAACAACAAGTCGCCGCCGCACGCACAGACTTCAGCCGCTGGGTGCGCGAGCATCGACCGACTGCTGCGGCGCTCTTCGCGGATGATTTCGAGGGACCGGAGTCGGCGTTCGCCGAGAACTGGTCGAACACCGCTCCCGGCGACGACGCGCCGGGCGGAACCGCCATCGTGCAGCTTGTCACGTCGAACGCCACAAAGCCCGAACCCCCTGCCGCCGTGCGCACGAACGGCACGTTGCAGATCGTCGAGGGAGGCGCGACCGGTGACAAATGGCTGTCGACCAAACAAGCCTTTGATTGGACGCCAAACAAACCGGGCGAGTGGATTCAGGTGACGTTCGACCTACTCGACAACAAAGTTCGTCCCGACGAACCGGCGGCCGAGCGGATCGCGTTCTTTCTGTCGCTGTGTGATTTCAACGACAACGGAAAGATCGCTGGCGGCAACATCTTGTTTGACGGCAACCCCGCCGGAGGTGCGGCGGTCTTCGTCGATTATCCTGGCACCGATCAAGCGCAGCGCGGAGCGATCGGCACGAGCGGTTATGTCCCCGGCCGCAACTTTGGCGTGCGAGTCACGAACATCGACGGCAAGAAATTCCGACTCGAACAACTGGTCGATTGGATTGCTGAAGACAAGCCGCTCGATCTCCCCGCCGATGACCTACCCGACGGCGGTTTTGGTTTTGAGTTCTGCTGCGGTCGCAGCTTCATCGTGGACAACGTCGTGATCGAATCATCGACTGGTAAGTCGAACGATGAGGCGACTCAAGCGGCGTTGAAGAAGTTCCGCGAAGACTACGATGCCCGCCGCAAAGCACTCACCGAGACAGCACAAAGTCTCCAGAAGCAGCAAACGCTTCGCCCCGGCAAGATCGCCTGGGCGTCCGACCTTTCGGCCGATCCGCCCGAAGTGCCGCTGCTAGTGCGAGGCAACGTGATGACTCCCGGAGAACTCGTGCCGGCGACGACGCTCAGTGCGCTAACGGACGTCGCCGCGCAAGAACGAGTGAGCGATACCGATCGCAAACCGGACACAGCATCGCGAACAACCGGTCGCCGCACGTCGCTCGCGAATTGGTTCACGCAACGCGATTCGAGAGCCGCCGCGCTCATGGCTCGTGTCCAAGCGAATCGAATCTGGCAACGTCATTTCGGAAGAGGGATCGTGGCGACCACGGAAAATCTCGGCGTGAGCGGTGCATCACCTAGTCATCCGGAACTGCTGGAGTGGCTGGCGGTAGAGTTGGCGGGAGACTCAACATCCTCCATCGCACAGCCGTGGTCTCTCAAACGCCTGCATCGTGCGATCTTGAATTCAGCGACGTATCGGCAAGACAGTTCGCTCAATGAATCGGCTCTCGAAGCCGATCCGAATAACCGACTGGTGTGGCGATATCCGGTTCGTCGTTTGGACGCGGAAGCAATTCGAGACGGCATGTTGAGCGTCAGCGGAGAACTCGATCGCCGCATCGGCGGCCCATACATCCCCACGCAACGATCGAGTGCGGCCGAAGTGCTCGTGACGGAAACTCAACCGGGCGCGAAACGGCGTTCGATCTACCTGCAACAGCGGCGGACTCAGACCGTCAGCCTGCTGGGATTGTTCGACGCTCCGTCAGTCACCTTCAACTGCGTGCAGCGACCGACCACGACCATGCCGCTGCAATCGCTGAGCCTCATGAACTCCGAGTTCGCGTTGTCGCGCGCTCGTGAATTGGCGAAACGCTTGGATCGAGAATCGCCTCCCGACCCGCGTCATCGCATTCGGCTCGCCTTCGAGTTGAGCAGCGGTCGTCAGCCGAACGACGAAGAGTTGCGTCATTCGTTGCAATTCCTGGAAGAACAAACTCGCATTTATGAACCGAGCGTCGATGCCGTAACTCGCGCGTGGTCGGACTTCTGTCAAATGCTGCTCGCATCAAATGGGTTCTTGTACGTCGAGTGATCGGCTCTACTTGGCCACATCGGACGATGGCGGTTGGGGCGGCGACTCAGCGGTTGGGTTTGACTCACGGACTTCTGAATTTGGTAGCGGCGCGGGAGTGACTTTACTGACCGGCTCACGCTCCTCGACAAGAACGACGTTTTTCGCGCGGCCGTAGTGAACCGCTAATTCCTGAAAGTACAGAGCCAGTTGTTGCTCACGTGAAGAGTCTCTTTCGCGAGGCCGCTTGAGCATCGGTTGCAGGCAATCTCGACCAACGGATAACAGCAGCAGGCTCTCACGGTCATCTGAATTGGTCTGCTTGCTCAGCTTAGGGACGATCACATTGAGTTCGGTCTGAGCCCTGGCGACAAAGTCTGCCATTCCCGATTTGTCGAGCGGATGAGCGCGTTGAATTTGCAGTTCATTCCAAATCGCCACCAAGCGATTGTAGACCGGACGCTGAGAACGTGGCCAAAACCACCAAGCAGTCAACGACAGCACAATCACTGCGGCCATGATCGGCTTGCTCGGCAAACTGCGCATCCAGCGGTTCCGTTTTTGAGCGAACTTTTCCGTGGGGATGGCGGGAAGATCGGGAGCGATCTGCGAGAGGAGCGACGGCCGCTTAATCGTTTGACGTGGCTCAAGCGGTGTTGCCGCTGGCGTCGGGTCGCGGTCACTCAGTGCGACAGTCTTCGGGATTTGGTTAGAGATTTGTTCAACGGCTTCGTCAGCAAAGATGTCGGGAATGGGCTCCACCCCTGAGTGGTTGGCATCTCGCTCGATCTGTTGTGCGAGCGAATGATCGTCATGGTTTTCATGACGGCGTTTTGTCCGTTGTTGTCGTTCGGCCTTCCACTTGGCGACGAGGTCTTCTGCCTGTGGCGGCTGCGGTGCGGCGAGTTTATCGAACGCGTAGGCAACGGTCGCAGTTGGTGTCGTCGGTCGTCGTGAAGAAGGTAGAGTCAACGTGTCTGGCGGACGTTCTTCACTGTGAGCGTCACGGCTCTGCTCCGAGTGCGTCATCAATGGACTCGACGAATTCGAAAATAACCCCGGCACATTCGTGGCCGGTTCCCATTCAGCGGAGGATTCGGTACGGACCAGATCGCTGGCAATCAATGCTCCGGTGCGGACCATCTCGGACAAAGCGTCTGCGGGCATGGGGCCGAGGACCGTTCCGAAACCGGTCTGCACAAACCAAGAGTTGCGTGATGACATGATGTGCTGATCCAGAAACCGTGAACCGTAGCGCGGCGAAGCCGCATTGTGGTGTGACGCTCCGCGTCGCGAATCGC
>JAYUFI010000956.1:0-9194 GCA_043738805.1 Planctomycetaceae bacterium
ATTGAGTCTTGGTATCGACTCATCACGCACATGAACGACACGCTCTCGCTGCCGGATAACTTTGGCGTCAAGTTGATGCAAGGGATCGACAATTTGTTCATGGGCGGACTGTGGCTGATGCAGCACTTGATTCCAGATTTGAGTTACTTCGTGATGTCACCTTATGTGGCAAATGGCTTTGATGTGCCGTGGTCAACCGCGATGGCTCAATGCGTCGCAATGACTGTGGGTTACTTGGTTCCGTGTCTTTTGGTCGGCTACTACAGCCTCACGCTGAGGGAGCTGGAAGCAAAATGATTGAGCAATTAACGACGCAACAGCGAAAAGTGGCCTACCTCGTGGGGATTGTCGTTTTGATGGTCCCCATCATTTTATTGGGAATGCCAGCAACCGATGAGGCGAATTCTGGTGGACAGCTCGCCCGTCTGCGACAGACTCACGATTTGGGCGAGAGCACGTTGGGCAAGGTTGATCCGACCAGCGCGACGATGAATCTCGTGTTGCTCGGCATGCGCGGCATCGCGGTGAACTTGCTTCGCATGGAGCTCGACACGCAAAAGGACCGTAAGCAGTGGGCTCAGATGCGAGCTACGACAGAGTCGGTCATTCTGCTGCAACCGCACTACATTCAGGTCTGGCGCTATCTTGGTTGGAACTTGGCCTACAATGTTTCGGCCGAATGGGACGCTGTTGAAGATCGCTATTTTTGGGTCAAAGAGGGTGCCAAGTTCTTGATGCAAGGTTCCGAGCGCAATCGGAAACATCCTGAAGTCTATTGGGAAACTGGACGAACGTTGGGACAGAAGATCGGCCGCGCCGACGAATGGAAGCACTTCCGCAAGTTCTTCAAGATCGACCCAGACAAAGAACGTTACCCCGATGGACCCGATGGCGAGATCAATCCTGAAGGGAAGGATAATTATCTCGTTGCGAAGGAGTGGTATCGAAAGGCTAACGACGCCGAGGAACAGCACGAGCAGCATATCATGATGCGCGCTCTCTTCCGTTCTTATCCGGCTCGTTCGCAGTTGGATTACGCGGAAGCGCTGCAAAAAGAGGGTCAGTTTGATGAGACCACTCGAACGGCATGGGATCTCGCCTATCGAGACTGGGTCGATGGATTCGGCAAAATGATCTTCCAAGAAGACAGCTTTGAAATCTACCTCGAAGCCTTTGCGAAGGACATCGATCAGATCGCGGAAACATTCAAAGTCGATCGAGGAGCTGTTGATCGTGCGATCGACTTGCACCAGAAAGTCTCCAACTACAAGTTCTGGCGAACCAAAGCGCACGCCGAAAAGCAGTCGAACACACTCGGTGTTCATCGCGAGCTCTATGAAGCCGAACAACTCTTCAAGAAGGGTGATCTGGAAGCCTCACAAGAGGCACTCGATTCCGGCCTGAAGAAGTACGAACTGATGATCGCAAACTATCCGGACCTTGGCTCGGACGATAACACGCTGGAAGAGGGCCTGTGGGCGGTGATGCTCTGGCAGAAGATTTACCAATTGAAGAATCAGATTCAGCCGGAAGAATTTCCGCTCAAGGATGTTTGGGAAAAAGAAGCTGGGCGCATTCCGACGATCCAGCAGGACTTCAATCGGCGTTACGGTCCCTCTTCATAAGCGGCCTGACGCTTGCAGATCGACACCAACACCGACAGCATGTCGGCCAATCGAGCCAGTTTGGATTCTCTCCGAACTGGCTCGGTTGGCCGATTCCTCTTTCCGGGAGATACTCCGATCACCATTCTGCTTCCTTCTGCTCCGATTGATCTGACCGTTCGCCGCGCGGCGAGTCGCCATCTGGCGAGCTTGGCGGCAAAGGCCGCTGAAGAACTCAAAGGAAAAGCGACCGTCGTCCTCGACCTGACGGCGGTCACGCCCATCATGGACTTCTTTGTGATCACTACCGCGACCAGCGGACGTCAAATGCGTGCGATCGCAGAAGAAACCCAGATGCTGATGAAGTCGCACGGCAGCCGTCCGCGAGTTGGCGTCGAAGGTCGTGAATCGGAAACATGGATTCTGCAAGACTACGGAGACATCGTCCTCCATGTTTTGTCTCCCGAGGGCCGTGATTTGTACGACCTCGAACACCTTTGGGCCGACGCTCCGCAAGTCGATTGGAAAGCCGAAGCGGCAAGCACTTTAACTGGAACGAGCCCCCCATAAGCGACTTGCTTCACGGAGAAACTAGCACGACGCGCAAGCGAGTGGTCGCGCCAGAACTGCTCGGTTGCGCGTCGTGCTGGCATCATGGCTGACCTCAAAGACGCACGGCTGATTTATCTCAAAGGCTTCCTGTTCTTATTGAGCGGCGGGCTGGCCACCTTCTTGTTGCTGATTGAGCATCCGAGTCTTCGGACGGCAGTGTTGTTGGGACTAGCGATCTGGTGCTCGGCCCGCTTTTATTACTTCGCGTTCTATGTCATCGAGCATTACGTCGATGGCCAATATCGCTTCGCGGGCTTGTGGTCGTTCGCCTGCTACGTACTCAGTCGATCTCGAAAACAATCGAACTTGGCGAACCAACGAGCAAAGCTCAATGATGAGCAAGTAACCCGCAGCATGAGCGAGGGCGAACGCTTCTCGGAACGTTGAATTCCAAGGTCTCCTGAAGCGACTGCTCTCGCTCACGTTTCGGGTTACTTGGCAGAGACGCCCAAACGATTGACCGATTCACTCTTACTTTGATTTCGCCAAAGACTGCTCATGAACGCTCTCTCCGAATTGCGTGGCCGGTTTGAAAAAGTTCTTTCCGAGCTGACGCCCGATCCCGTTCCATTTGTTGCGATGATCAAGCCGACGCAGGACGCGACGTTCGGCGACTTCCAGGCCAACTGCGCGATGCCGTTGGCTAAGCAACGTGGTACAAATCCCCACACGCTGGCGACAGAGATTGTCGGCAAGCTCGACATCGCCGATTTGTGCCAGCCGCCGGAGGTTGCCGGGCCGGGCTTCATCAACATTCGGCTGAAGGACGACTGGCTGACAGAGCAGACCAATCGCAACGTCTCGGATTCGCGGCTCGGCATCGAAGCGGTCACGAAGCCGAAGAGGATCGTCATTGATTACTCCGCGCCGAATGTCGCGAAGCCGATGCACGTCGGGCATCTGCGGAGCACGGTGCTCGGCAACGCGCTGTATCGGGTCGCCAAGTTTCTGGGCCATCACGTCCTCGGCGACAACCACATCGGCGACTGGGGAACACAGTTCGGGATGATCTTGTTCGGCTACAAGAACTTCCTGGATCGTGAGGCGTTCGAGCGAGACGCCGTCGGTGAGTTGGCTCGGCAATATCGACTGGTCAGTCAGTTTTCCGGCTATCACGTCGCAAAGGCCCAATTACCGAAGGCCGAGACCTTGTTTGCGGAAGTAGAAACTGACTTGATCGCTTTCGAAGCTAACGATCAGTTCAACAACAAAAGTGGCGAGAAATTGCTCAAGGGACTGCGATCTATGGTCAATGAGAATCGCGAAATTGTCGCGTCACTCAAAAGACAAATCGAAGCAGTCGAGTCGTCGCCGTCGTTGAAGGCACTCGCTGATGTGCATCCGCAGATCGCGGAACTCGCGCGGCTCGAAACGGCGAAGCTGCACGCAGGCGACGACGAGAACACACGGTTGTGGAATCAGTTCGTGCCGCAGTGCCTCGCGGCGATTCAGGGGATTTACGACCGGCTCGACATTCGCTTCGACATGACCTGCGGCGAGAGCTTTTACAACCCGATGCTGGCCGATGTCGTCGCCGAGTTTCAGGCGAAAGGCTTGGCGACCGAGAGCGACGGAGCGATCTGCGTTTTCATTCCCGGCAACGCGGCACCGTTTATCATTCGCAAGCGAGATGGAGCCTTCACCTACGCGACCAGCGATCTCGCAACGATTCGCTACCGAGTCAACGAAGTGCAGGCCAACACGATGCTGTACGTCGTCGACACTCGGCAGAGCGAGCATTTCCGGTTGCTGTTCGAGACCGCGAAGTTGTGGGGCTACGTGGATCGCGAGTTCGTCCACGTCAACTTCGGCACGATCCTCGGCAAAGACAACAAGCCGTACAAGACTCGATCGGGAGACACCATCGGGCTTGAAAGTCTGCTTGATGCAGCCGTTGCCAAGGCGCGACAGATCGTCAACGAAAACGACGATCGGAAGAAGGACGACGCCGGCAATCCGACTCCGGAACTCGACGATGCCACGCGAGCCGCCGTCGCCGAAACAGTCGGTATCGGAGCGATCAAGTACGCCGACTTGCGGCACAATCGCGAGAGCGACTACGTCTACGACGAAGACAAAATGCTCGCGACCACCGGCGACACAGCGACCTATATGCAATACGCCTACGCCCGTGTCTGCGGCATCTTTCGCAAAGGGACGATCGACCGCGAAACACTGCGAAACGGAGCGGGACAAATCCGCTTCACGCATTCGTCTGAACGAGCACTCGCACTGCAACTGCTCCGCTTCAGCGAGGCGCTCGACGGCGTGCTCTCCGAATGCCGTCCGAACATTCTGACCGATTACCTCTTCACAACGGCCAACAGTTTCAGCACGTTCTATCAAGAGTGTTCCGTCCTCAAAGAGCCGGACGTGACGATCCGCACCAGTCGCCTTTTGCTGTGCGATCTCACAGCGCGAGTGATCGCGACCGGGTTGGACTTACTGGGAATTAAGACTTGCGAGCAAATGTGATGAGCGGCTGGATCAAAATTTGTGGCATCCGCGACAGCGCGACAGCGATTGCTGTTGCCAACCATTCGCCGTCAGCAATCGGTCTGAACTTCTTCGCGAATTCAATACGTTCGGTCACGCCAACTCAAGCGGTTGAGGTTGTGCAACGACTCGGCGATTCCTTCTCCGGGTTACCACCGACGCCGATCGGACTCTTCGTCAATCATTCATTGGAAGAAGTCGAATCCATTGCCAGCCAAGTCGGCCTCAGCACGATTCAGCTTCACGGTGACGAGACTCCGACATTTGTGTGCGAGCTACATGAGCGGCATTCAGATTGGTACATCCTCAAAGCGTTTCGTGTCAGTGACAGCTTGCGACCGATCGCGGAGTTTGTCGCCGAGTGTCAGCGGCTTGGCGTGCCGCTCGCGGGCTGTTTGTTGGACGCTCGCGTGGCAGGCTCGTTCGGCGGAACAGGCACGGTCGCTCCGTGGGAATTGATCGCGAAGGAGTACGACAAAGCAAACTGGCCGCCGCTGATTCTGGCGGGGGGATTGACTCCCGATAACGTGTCCGAAGCGATATGGGTCGTGCGGCCGTGGGGCGTCGATACCGCTGGCGGTGTGGAGTCGTCTCCCGGCGCGAAGGAGACTACACTCGTGGCCCGCTTCATCACCGAGGCTCGGCGAGCGTTTGAAATTTGCCAACAGCGTTAATGGCCACTTGCCGCGTTGTGGTGGCGGGTTTCTATGTAGCCATCACGCTCCGCGTGATGAGCCGGTTGCCTCTCGGTGCGTTTATGAACATTAGGCTCGTCAGGGGGAGCGACGACGGTTACGTATTTGCGGCTTCGCCGCGTTATTACTTTGAAGGAGCTTTTTCAGCATGGCAGATGTGAATTCGTTTCGGGCATGGCGATATGACCTGGCACAAGTTGGCGATCTTTCGGACGTGGTCACTCCGCCGTATGACGTCATCGACAACAACTTCCGTAACGAGCTTTACAAGAAGCACCCTTGCAACGTTGTGCGAGTCGACTTCAACCGCGAAGAACCGGGCGACACGTCGCCAGACGACAAATACAAACGAGCGGCCGGATTTGTGAAAGAATGGCAAGCAGATCGAGTCTGGCAGCGCGAGCCGGATGACGCGCTGTACGTCTACCACCAAGAATTCACGTGGGAAGGCCGGACCTACTGCCGCAAAGGATTTTTGGGCCGTTGTCGCTTGGAGGAGTTTGGTAAGGGGTGCGTCTATCCGCACGAGCAAACGCTCTCCGGCCCCAAAGCGGATCGGCTGTTGCTGACCAAAGCGACGAAGATGAATCTGTCGCCGGTTTTTGGCTTGTATCCGGACCCGGAAACGAAAGCTCAGACGATTCTGGAGAAAGCGATCGTCGGTCTGACGCCGCTGGAAGCGACCGATCATCTCGGCGTGAAGCACCGCATCTGGCCGGTGACCGATCGCGACGCGATCAACCAAGTACGTGAGTCGCTCAAGCCGCAGCCGATCTTCATCGCGGACGGGCATCACCGTTACGAAACCTCGTGTAATTATTTGCGATGGTTGAAGGAACAAGGCCACGACATCGACGACAATCATCCCGCCAATTTTGTGCTGATGATGTTTGTCGGCATGGGCGATCCGGGGCTTGCGATTCTGCCGACGCACCGGTTGTTTTCCGGCTTGCCGGAACTGACGGCGGAAGAATTGACGGCGGCGTTGAGCGACAACTTCCAATTGGAGAATTGCGGAGCGGGTGCCGAAGGAGCGCAGGCCGCGTGGGAAATGGTGAGCGCAGATGGCGGTCAGGATGTCTTCGGTTTCGGCACGATCAAGGACGGTCAGTGGCTCTTCGGCCGAGTGACCGACGCCAGTCCGATGATGACGCTCGCACCCGATCAAAGCGACGACTGGCGCGGCCTGGGTGTTGCGCTGCTCCACAAACTGGTCGTCGAGCACTGTCTGAAGAAGGCGTATCCCGACGCGAATCCGACCTTCAAGTTCCCGCACATCTTGGAAGAGGTTATCGAAGCGCAACACGCGAAGACCTGCCAACTCGCCGTGCTCGTTCCCCCTGCGGAGATTGATCATGTCCAAGTGATCGCCAGTAAGCTCGAAAAAATGCCGCCCAAGAGTACGTTCTTCTATCCAAAGCTGCTGACGGGGCTGGTCTTCAATCCGCTGGAATAGCCGAGCATTTGCAGTTAGGAACGAGTGGGACATGTCGCCAGAGCAGGCTCGGAGTGAGCCGGCGAATCATCGGGCGGACCTCTTCAGTTTGGTTGTTTAGACTGGGGAGATAGGTAACAGTCGTTTGGGAACATGCGTAACACATTTCGGTCAAGCTGTTGGTCCTCGGAAAAGAGGACGGAAATGGCTTAGAAAGATGTGAGGTGCTGTCGGTTTCACGGACAGTTCAACTCCATGTCGCGCGTTGCGGATTCACCGGGATAGCGGACGACGACGGCGTAGCTCGTGAGCGTTTCGAGTCGCGGGCGAATGACCTCCCACAGCGGCTCCAATGACAACACCAAGTCGAGCAGTGTGGAAAGGTCGTGTGTCTTGGGGACGGTGCGACCGGCCTGCACAAGCCGAGCCTTCAGGTACTTCTCGATGCATTGCTGGGCGAAAAAGCAAGCGGCATCAAAGTTGGGTTGCTTCCGCGCGCGATACTCGCGTCCGGCGCTGATGAAATCGGCTTCCGCCTTCTCGATCCATTCACGCACGGCTGGCTTCATGGAGAACCTGACCCTTTTCCAGAATCTCTCGAATGAAGCTGTCGCCCATCTTCACACGCTGCCGAATGTTCGCCGGCGAGCGGACAATGAGGTCCAACGGAAAACCCGATCGAACACTTTGCCGGATGCGTGCGGCCTGCTCGGCACCAGCGCCTTGATGTCGCATAACGACTAGCAAGTCCACATCGGAATCGGCATCTGGTCGGCCATAGGCATACGAACCGAACAGCACAACGCGCTCGGGCTGGAAACGCCGCACCACCTCGTCCACGAATGCTCGGATTTTTTGGCGTTTGATCATCGTCTCACCGTTCTTCGGGCTGCCTGATGATTACAGACTTTACGATTGTGGCGCGGTCGCAGACTGGCCACAACTGAGTTGGCTCGCCGCGATCACCGCCAGCAAGTCTTGGCGATGCGTTTCGGTGAAATAGATCGTGTGGTCTCGCTGAGCAAGGACGACTTCAAATTCGAGTTGGTCGCCTTCAATCGCATTGAGAACCGAGTGCGGTCGGATCGGCCAGAAATTTCAGCCAGTCGGCTTCGATGATATGCGGCTTGCCCTTGAGGCGTTTTGTGACTTCGCTGCGGATGAGTTTGGAACACGCGAACAAACGCGAGAGTTGGAAGGCAGGTTTCTTGTTCGCAAGATGAACCGCCTCGACCTCTGGAGCGAATTCCTTCTCGGCAACGGTCATCAAAGTGCCGGTCACAGGACATTCAGGCCGATGATCCATTTCGCGAATCGCGGTGACGACATCCGCGCGAGGCAGAAGTGTGTCGCCGTCCGCAGCCGCGTCTTCAAGCGTTTGAATCGTCCAAGCGCGCATGCGTCGGACATCGGTGGCCGTCGCGACGTGTGACGGTTCCGGTAGCGGGTGCTTATCGCGAATCATCATTTCCGGGAACAATCCGCGATCCACCGTGGTGATGCTAATTGGTTGCGCCGTCATGCACGTGATCTCGAACAGGCGGTACGGGTTCGCCAGTAGCTCGGCATCGGTGCAATCCATCAAGGCTTTCGCACGAACTTCCTCAACGAACGCGAGCTTGGCTTGATCGGGCGTGATTTCAAAGCGGCAGAGCAACTTCAACAACGCGCGGCGTTTTTTTGGAAGCAACTTCCAAACCGCTTGATGTTCTTTCCCGATGAGCTTGACCGCCGGTGCCGACAGGACCGATTTTGGGTCTCGGAACATGCGATCGACGACTGGCCAAGGGTCTTCGTTTTCGCCAACGTGCTTCGCCAGGTCGTCGGCCACGAAGACACCGAGATTGATTCCGAGCGCTGCCAGTACGGACAGCCATTCGGCTCGTCCACTGGGATCTTGATGTCAGGTGCTTGCTCCGAGCCGTTCGTCACCCGCGTCGCGAAGTCGTCCCTGTTTCGTGAGGCTCTGGATGACCGACTCGATTCGAGCGGAGATGCGCTTCCCCGTTCGTCCAAAGCCTAGTTCGCGGGCCGTGCTCGTGATGAGGTCTTCTCTCGGCGTCACACCGAACGTGACGGCGAGGCGCAAGAGGACTCGCGCGATTTCGCCATCGGGGACGTCTTCGATGTTCGCGAAATGCGGTGTTGGTTCCGCGTCACGGAAGTCCCTGATCCGCAGGATCGGTACTGCCTCGGGCGATGGTGGCGAGACTTCGGGGCCGCCCATCAGCGAAATCACTGGCGTCGGCGAAGTCACTGGCAGCAGCAATGCCTCGCGAAAGGCGTTGGCAATTCGTTCGATTTGATGGGCGGGATTGCGAATCCAGTCTGTGGACCAGATGCGAATGAGCC
>JAYUFI010000957.1:0-1257 GCA_043738805.1 Planctomycetaceae bacterium
GTCCGCAATGCGTGGTGGAACGACATGATCACCAACCACGACGAATTCAGCGTCCTGGCCGATGCTCCACGCGAGTTCCAAATGAGCGGCATCGAAACGTCGATCATCATGCACCCGCAGGTCTGGAAAGTGTCGGGGCATTACGACTTGTTTGCCGACATGATGCAGACCTGTCGCCACTGCAAGAAGCTCTTCCGAGCGGACCATGTCTGGAGCATGCTCAGTACCTCACCGTGGGTCATGTCCTTTGCGGAGTGCTTCGGCGCAACGGTCACGGACGATCGCATCAAGTTTTCCAGTCCTGATGCGATCAGTTGGTCGCGCGACCGAAAACGCGGCCAGAAACTCGCTCCCGCACTGGCGCTCGTGCGTAATCCGGAAGTCACCTTGGCTTGGTTGGCCGAGGATTTGCAGAACAACCCCGAATTGGACCTCTCGCTTCCGCAACTCTTGAAGTACATGGCGACTGAACAAAAAAATGCCACGGGACTTCAAGTGCCGTGCCCCGAATGCGGCGGAGACCTGACGGAGCCGAGGCGTTTCAACTTGATGTTTGAAACGTTTACAGGTGCGATTCAATCTGACGAGAACCGCGCATTCCTCCGTCCTGAAACCGCTCAAGGCATGTTCGTGAATTTCAAGAACGTCGTGGACAGCATGTCGGTCAAGGTGCCGTTCGGCATCGCTCAGATTGGTAAGAGCTTTCGCAATGAGATCACGCCGCGCAACTTCACGTTCCGCTCACGCGAGTTCGAGCAGATGGAAATGGAGTTCTTCTGCCATCCATCCGAATCGCGGCAGTGGTACGAGTACTGGCGCAATCGCCGCTTCGCGTGGTATCAGAAGCTCGGCATCGCCAGCGACAACTTGATCCTGCGCGATCATGCTCAAGATGAGCTGTCGCACTACTCGGTCGGCACGGCGGATGTCGAATACGCGTTCCCATTCCTCGGCCCCGGCGAGTACGGTGAACTCGAAGGGATCGCCCATCGCGGTGACTTCGATCTCCGTTCGCACAGCGAAGGGAAGCTCTGCAAAGGTCCGAACGGACTCGAAGTGGAGAAGAACGCCGACGGAACGCCACGGTACAAAGGGAGCGGCAAGGATCTGAGCTACTTCGATGAACAAACTCGCGAGCGGTTCATTCCGCACGTCATCGAGCCCGCCGCCGGAGCCGATCGCGCGACGTTGGCGTTCCTCTGCGAGGCATACCACGAAGACCATCAACCGGACGACAAAGGGGAGATGCAAAGCCGC
>JAYUFI010000958.1:0-9184 GCA_043738805.1 Planctomycetaceae bacterium
GATGTATTGCGTATCGGGCCATTGCTGGTCGTCATCGAAGTAGCACTTGCCGCCGAGTGCCGCGATGCGCGTTGGATGCGTTTCGACGCCGAGCCCCCAGCGAGCAATGTCGATGTCGTGCACGCCGTCGTTGCCGATGTCGCCGCAGCCGAAGTGATGCCACCAGCGCCAGATGCCGTGCAGGAAATTCGACTGATACGGCACGAACGTCGCCGGGCCAACCCACGTGTCGTAATCGAGATGCTTCGGCGGATCAGACGGCTTCTGTTTGCCGATCGTGCCACGCCGCTGACTGTTCCACGCCTTCGCGACGAGGATTTCGCCGATCACTCCCGATTTGAGTTTGTCCATTGCCTTGATGACGTGCGCCGTGCTGCGACTTTGAGTTCCCACTTGCATGACAACGTTGTTGCGTCGAGCCGCCTCGATCATCAATCGTCCTTCTCGCAAGTTGTGTGAGCAAGGTTTTTCGACATAGACATGCTTGCCAGCATTCGACGCCAAAATTGCAGCGGGAGCGTGCCAGTGATCCGGAGTCGCGATCCAGACCGCTTTGATCTCTTTGTCGTCAAGCACTTGCCGCATGTCTTTGACGACTTTGGGAGCCAGCCCCGACCCCTTCGTCACCGCTTCCGCCGCGCGAGCGGCTCGTTGCTCATCAACATCGCAGACATAGGCCACTCGCACCGACTTGTTGCTCGCGAGTTGATTCGTATGCGCCATTCCCATGCCACCGGGACCAATTACGGCGACCGGTAAACGATCGGCGTCGCTCTTCGGTTTGTCATCAGCGTTCACATCCGCAACGAACAGCCACGCCGCTGAGGCAGTCGCAGCAGTCATCGAAGTGGCGTGCATGAAATCGCGACGGTTGGTTGCCATGAGAGTGCTCCATGATCGTAGGGCGGGACTCCTGGCCCGTCTGAGGTTTTACCAACAGATTAGGACGGACCAGGAGACCCGTCCTACGATTTCTCTTCTACTTGTCTTTCTCCGTCTGTATCGCCTCAAACTTCGCGATCCACTTTTCCGGATCGTCTTCAAACGCCGCTTTACAACCGGAGCAGCAGACCCAGTATTGCTTCCCCTTGTGGCTGACGGAGATCGTGCCGAGTCCTTGCGAGATGACGCAGGTCTTCTCTTTGAAGTCGCTGTCGTTGAGCGCGAACGAGGTTCCTTCGCGTTGATTGCCGATCGTGTCGAAGCGATTGAACTTGCTGCCCTGCGCGCGATACAGCTCCAACAAGTAACGATTGTTGTCACGCTGATTCATGACGGCTTGCCAACGTCCTTTTGCATCGCCCGCCTCTGTGAGTTGCAACTTGTAGACTCGTTGAGGCGTTTGTTTTTTGTCTTCACCCGGCTGAAACGAAGGCTCTTCCGTGAACGTGCCACGCAGTTCGCGTTGGCGATCCTCCTTGTCGAGGATCGTCAGTTGATACTGCTGCTCGTCGATGAGATACGTCAGCCGCGCCGACTTCATGTAAGGGCTGTTGTCGGTCTTCATCGTCAGCGCGGGTTGAGCTTTGTCCGTGCGGACGTCCCAGACCCAATTGAATTCTTCAAACGATTTCGTCGCACCGGGAGCTTTATCGGCGATGCCATGCCACTGCCCGATGAGCACCTGAATCACCTTGAGCGCCTTCTTCACATCGTTGTACGACTGCTCGACCGAGCGAGTTGATTTTGGAGTTGCGCCACCAGCAACCACTTTTGTTCCACCCCCCAGCTTCACCGGAGCAAATGACTCCGCCGGCTTCTCGGCCTCGGCAGACGACGTCGATTTGTCCCCGGACTCTTCAACGGAGATCTCTGTCGCAGCAACGCTCTTTCGCTTCGCCGCAGGCTTTGTTGTTTCACTCGACGCGGCTTGTTCCGGCGGTTTTGACTCACCGCATCCGGCGAGCAATGCCCAACACGCGATGAGCCCCAACGCGCTGAATCGACTTCCGACAAATGACCTCATGTGATGTCCCTTCGAGTAAACATTCTTGTTCGACATGGTCCTGAATCCAGCGAGCCATTTCCAGAAAGTGTTGTCGATCGCGAGCGAAGCGCCGAGGGGTCAAGTCGCGAAAAGACCGACCGTTCTGGTTATCGCCGAAGAGGTTGTTTTGGTAATGAGATCGTGGCGCGACGCTCCGCGTCGCAATTCACGACGCGGAGCGTCGTGCCACAATCTCGTGGCTTCGCCGCTTGATTGCGCGACTCACTGCGGTACACCGGCGGGTGATTTCGTGGGCACAGCGGTGCGAGTTTTCGCCTTTTCAGCAGCGGTTGCTTCGGAGTCGGCTTGTCGCAGTTCCGCAAGTTCGTCGCGCTGCTCTTTGACTTTCTCGGCGTTGAGATGCCGTTCGATCAACTGCGACGAATCGGCACAGAGCTTCGCGATCTTGCGTTCCAAGCCTTTGTCTTTGCGTTCTTGCGCCTTCTTGGCTGCGTTGACTTTGATTGTGTCGAGCTGTGTGTTGAAAAACTTTGCATCCGAGAGGCGATCAAGGTCTTTCATCGCCTCGTCATACTTGCCCCATTCTTGAGCGCGAGCGGCACCTTTCGTCCGAGCGATCAACAACGCGCGGCGAGCGATCGTGTCGATGAGTTCCGCTCGCAGCATTTCGAGCCGGCTTTCCAATTGCAGTCGCAGCGTGTCATCAGGCAGTTCGGCGGTGATGGCCGGTGAGGTTCCCGGCATGTACGGAAAACGACCAAGCATGTTTCCGCCGCTGGACACATACAACCAAATCAACGGCGACTTCGGATCAGCCGGGACGATCACTTGACCGCGCCGATCGGTGACTAACTCGTGCAGCTTTACCAACTCTTGAACTGGCTGCGGCGTTGCGGGCTTCTTGTCTTGTTCGACATTGGCTTCGGCAGGTTTGCTTACGTCCGTTTTTGCATCCGTGGGAGCCGCTTCTTTTTTTGCGACCTCAACTGCCGCCGCAGCATCGGGTGCGGGTATTGTCATGCGGCGTTCAAACACGTTGACCTGATATCCGGTCAACGGTTTTGTGGGGTTGTTGTGTGGCGTCATGCGGACTCGCGTTTCGGGGAACGACGGACGAATGCCGATCGCCCAACTTTCTGAGCGTTTCGAGTTCTTGCCGAGTGTGACACGCAACCCCGTGTGAATCGTGCAGAGGCCGTGAGATCGTTCGGACGAATCAACCGACATATAAGTCCACGGCACTTGTTGAATTTGTTGCAGCTCGCGCTGCTTGTTGTAGAAGCGGAAGAACGGCTGAAAGAACGCCCCGTTCGACAATTGTTCGGCAGACGGATCGCCGGGAGGAAACTCACCAGCACGCACGCGGACCTTCGCACTTTTTCCTTCGAGGCCGTCAATCATCACGATCGGATGAAACAAGTCGCGAATGACGATCCCCAGTTCGCTTGCGGCGGCTCGACGATCACCGACCAACCGATCGTGACGCACACTGAGTTGCTGTGTCAGCCGATCCCATTCGCGAGCCGACAGTCGCAACATACTGCCATGCGAAGAGACGCACACAATGAAAACCTTGTCGAGTTCTTTGTCTCTTTCCGTGTTGCCCAATTGTGCTTCGACCTGCGTCCAAGCCAGACGCGACAAGCCATCAATCGATGTTGGCGCGAGCCACTGATTCTCTTCAACGGTTGCCTGCCACATCTCGGCATAGGTCCGATCAATCCAAGAAGACAACTCGCCGAGCAATTCTTTGCGAAAGTGCGGTGAGAGTGACGGCTCATCGTTGAAGGCCACGCTGATATGAACTCGATACGGCTGCTGCTCCAACGGAATCAGTGGAGGCGGTGCGGGTGGAGTTACGGGCTTTACCGGCGCGGCGGCCGCCTCAGCAGTCTCGGTTGCCGGAGCGTCTTGAGCGGCAGGAACATCGCGAACCAGCAGCGATAACACGAGCAACAACACTGCGACGAATCGTTGAAGGAGGAAGGTAATCATCAGAGGACTCGTTACAGAATTATGGCCGAAGGCGTTGTTTTGATGACGGCTACACACATGCAGCTTCGCCGCGTTAGATCGTTAGTTGTTGTTTGATCCCTGACTATCACACTCGGTTACTGGCTGTCGGTCGGATACCACGGCTCGGAAATCCACAACTCAAAATCTTGGTACGTGTGCAGCGGGGCGTTCGGGATGCCTCGAATCGTGTTGCGGAAGACGATCGCATCATCGAGTTCCCACAGCGGGAGCAGTTGCACGGTGTCGGCCAATTGGCGGTGCAATTCTTGAACAGTGGAAACCGTCGTGGACCAGTCAGCCGTGCGATCAAGATCAATGAGTCCTTGTCGCAACCAATCGGGGAGATATCGGACGCTTTGCAATCGAGCAACCGTATCGAGCGACAGCAGCGGCCAGAGTTCCATCATCGGTTCCGGAATGCGTCCCGTACGATAAACGATGTCCCATGCTTCGCCATCAGTAGCAAATTCGGTAGGGGCGTTCGCAGGAGCCACTTTTGTTTTGGTAGCAGCGTTTGCCGGCGCTGCAACCGCGTCTTGTCCTGATGCGATCGGAAGTCGGTCATCGGCCTTCACGCGAACCGCTTGAGTGGGCGGAGCAAACGAGACCAGTTCAACTCGAATATCAACCTTCCGCCATTCTTCGATCAGACGTTTCGCGGCCGCTTCGCAAGCGGGTTCTCCTTCGCAGATCATCCGCAGCTTCGGCAATTGACCACCGAGAGTTTTCCGCGCGGCCATGGCGAGCGCATACGCGAGCGACGGATCGGACGCGCGCGGAATCACCACCGGGTTGTACGACATCAAGTTCGTCCCAAACGGCGCGGAGACGACTCGGCCACGATCCGGCTGACTTTTCTTGTACAACGTTTGCAGTGCTTTGCGGTAATCGAGGTCGGGGCTCAAGTCTGCAAACTGCCGGAACTGCGTGTCGTTCATCGACAGACCGGTCCAAACCAGTTCCGCTTTCGGCTCGTCATACGTCAGGCCGGAGTCCGGCGGAATCTTCGCGGGGACGTTCACTTTCGCGAGCGTTTCACGCAGCGTGCGGACGGTCAGATCACGCAGCATGGTCTCTCGCAGAATCTGGCCTCGATCAACAGCGAACATCATCGCTCGACGCAGTTCCGAACTGCGGAGCGCTTTGCTCTTTGGATTGAATTGCACGAAATGCGTTTGCGGCAGAGCGTATTTGCGAACGAAGAAGCGGTTGTCTTTTGCCAATTGATCGAGTTGCCAAACCGGGACGTTTGGCAGCATCGAGACTTCGCCGCGTAACAATCCTTGCACCGCTTTGTCGTGCGACGAGTATTTGACCTCCGCGATTTCCGCGATGTGCCGCTGTAGTGATTTGTCGCTCTCTGCGAAGCTCCGTCTCAGGACCGTCGTTTGATCTGACTTCGAGTGGACTCGGACGCGTTGGTCGAGTTCCGTACTCGTGGCCTCATCGGTTCCTAGCGGCATTGCGAACAGAGCTTCGGTGCGAACTGGAATCCGTGAGAACTTGACCGAGAACTCGAACGGCCCGCGGACTTCGATCCCGTCGATGAAACTGGCAAGCCGTTCGTCGTAGTGCTTCGAGTTCGGCCGCAATCGTTCCAGCAACGCAGAGACCGCACCCGAAGCGGTCAGCAACGGAGACGATTCCCACGGTGAACGGTTTGAACGCAGCGTGAAGACCGCTTGTCGTCCGAGGTCCGTCGGTTCCCAGTTATCCAGAAACCGTGAGCGATACCGAGCACCGCCGTCGATCCGCACTGGCTCGAATAACGGCAAGCGAGTCAGCTTTTCACGCCGCCGATCGGCTTCGGTCGGGAACGGATAGTTGTTGCTGGAAGGGGCGTCAACGACGCCGACCTTCAACGTCTGCCAACGTTGAGCGAACTGACGATGAGCGTTCTTCAACGCGGGCGTCGCCGGCCAAATGAGTGCCGCTTGATCCGCAAGCAGTGCCGCTTGATCGTGCTGATTCGCTGCCGCTGCTTGAGCCGCCTCACCGAGCGTCCGATTGGTTTCCGCGACCAACTTCTCTTTCCATTTGACTCCGGCAGGATGTTCTGGTTCCAGTTTCAACAGCCGCGAAAGATGAAAGCGAACTTGTCGGAAGTCGCGTGCCTTTGCTGCTGGATCGATCAGGACATCAGCAACCTTTCCCAATTCAACGTTGCACTTTGCGAGGTCGGTTCCCATCGAAGGGTATCTCACGGTCGTATCTTTGGAGTTGATCGCCGCTTTGATTTGACCGTGCATTTGTTCGAGCAGAACAAACGCCAGTTCCGGCTCTTTGCGAGCGAGCTTGCCCTGCGCGTCGATGAGCACGAACCGATTGAGCCGCTCGTCGTAACCGGGCCAACCGTGATTCTGTCGATCCAAAATCTGCAACAACTCGTAAGCATCTTCCAGTTCGTTCGTCTCCAGCAATTGATCGACGCGACGGAGCATCAGGTCTTCGTGGTGAATGATCTCCGAGATGTTGAGTTCGATCTTGAGTCGATACGACGTGTCGTCTTGCTCTTCGGAAACCTTCGTGGTGTCGGGCAACTCGACCTCAATGTACTCATACTTTTCATGCTGCTTTTTCGCTTCTTCCGCGCCCTTTCTTTGTCGCGCAAAGAAATCTGCGTTTGCCTCGCCGGTGTTCCGGGTCAGCTTCGGCGGCTGCGAAAACTCCTTCCGCTTCACGGCCATGAACTCCAACGTTCGTGGGCGCGGAGAGATCGGCTTCACGACCAAGACTTCATCCTTTTTCAGAATGACCCAATCAACCGGCGATTTGGTGAGCAGATCTGCCTTTGTCGGCAGGTTGCGAAGCATCTCATCCTTTTTCGGAAGAGGCGTGTCTTCCGATTGCTCGGCCTTCTCCGTCTTCGGAGCATCGTTGGTCTTGGGTGTCTCGGTCTTGGGCTCGTCAGCTTTCTTGTCTTGAGCCCCAGCAGGCTGAAACGAAACTATGCCGCCGATCAAAATGATGAACACTGCGGATAGATCACTTCGAGTTCGTCGCATGGTCCAATATCTCGCCATCACAGGTTCCTCCGGGGCGAAAAGCATACGGCTCGCACCAGCGAATGGGAACGGGCGGGGAAGTCGTTTTCCACGACAGGCTCATTCTTCAATGTGTGCCACACTGTGGATGGAGAATCGCATTCGTGCGACATTCGCGCTATCCTGCCGCTCTGCTCGTCAATGTGATTCGCGGAACAATATCACGGAGTTTTCACGTGCCCAAAGTCTTATTGGTCATCGGAGATGCAACCGAGGTGCTCGACACGATGTATCCTTTCTTTCGTTTGCCGGAAGATGGGTTTGAGGTCGTCGTTGCCGGGCCGGAGAAGAAGCTGTACCACATGGTTCTGCACGAAATACCACCGGGATCGTCGTGGGATATCACGCAAGAGACGGCGGGGTATCACCTCGCAGCGGATATCGCGTTTCGCGATGTGAACCCGGATGAGTACGCCGGTCTGTTTCTGTCGGGTGGCCGGGCTCCTGAGTATCTCCGCTACGATCAAGACCTGCTGCGGATCACACGCCACTTTTTCGAAAAAAACAAACCGGTCGCTTCGGTCTGCCACGGCATCGAGATTGTGGCGGCAGCGGACTGTTTGAAAGGTCGCACGGCGACGACGGTCGCGAAGTGTGCATTGGACATCACGCAAGTCGGCGGCGCGTATGTGAATCAGCAAGTCGTCGTCGACGGCAACTTCGTCACCGCGCGCGTCTGGATGGACAACACGCCGTTCCTCAAGGAGTTCATCAAGCTGCTGAAGGCTTCGACGTAGTGGCCAGTCGGTCGGCCAGCATTTGTGGCGCACGTGGCTCGCGTGCGTATCGCTTAAAAATCAACACACGCAAGAAAATCAACGCACGCGGGCCGCGTGCGCCACATTGAACGGAGTCCCTCATCGTGAACCTGCGCATCAATTTTTTCGTCTGTTTTGGACTTTCGATCGCGTTCGCCGGGCAAACGCTCTTAGCCGGTGATTGGCCGCAAATCCTCGGCCCGAATCGAGACGGTCTGGCGGCGAAGGACGAACGGTTGGCCGATTCGTGGTCAAAGGAAGGTCCGGCGATGTTGTGGCAACGCAAAGTCGGCGGCGGGTTCGCTGGCATTGCGGTGGTTCAAGAGACCGCTGTGTTGTTTCATCGCGTGGATGACGACGAAGTTGTCGAGGCGCTCGATGTGGCGACTGGAAAGCCACGTTGGACGTCGAAATCACCGACGTCGTTTTCATCGGGATTCTCCGACGATCAAGGCCCGCGCTGTACGCCGCTGATTCATGGCGATCGAGTGATTGTCTTTGGCGTTCAGGGAATGTTGCGCTGCTTGGAATTGAAATCGGGCAAACAAGTCTGGCAGCACGCGACGCACGCGGAGTTCAAAGCGCCCGAAGGGTATTTCGGAGCGGGAAGTTCGCCGATCGTCGTGGGCGACAAAGTCCTAGTGAATGTCGGAGCCGGGAAAGCGGGGGCGGGGGTCGTGGCGTTTGATCTCGCGACGGGTAAGACCGTTTGGAAAGCGGTGAGTGACGACGCCAGTTATTCATCGCCGATCATGACGACGGTTGATGGAGTCAAGCATGTGATCTTCGTGACGCGGCTGAAGACCGTGTCGCTCGATCCTGACACGGGCAAAGTCCATTTTGAATTCCCGTTTGGCAAGCGCGGCCCGACGGTCAATGGAGCGACTCCGGTGGTGCTCAACGGGAATTTATTGGTCTCGGCTCATTACGGCGTCGGTGCGGTCTTCGCAAAGATCGGTGCGAGCAGCGCCGACGAGTTGTGGAACAGCGACGACATCTTTTCCTCTCAATACATGACGCCGCTGATCCACGACGGCCTGTTCTATGGCGTGCATGGGCAAGAACGAGCCAGCGAGGCGGACCTGCGCTGTTTCGACGCCAAGACTCAGAAGGTGTTGTGGTCGAAGCCGGACTTCGCGTTCGGAACCATGATTCAAGCGGATGGTAAGTTTGTGACGCTCACCACTGACGGCGAGTTGATCCTCTGGAAGCCGGATGCGAAGCGTTACCAAGAACTCGGTCGCACGCGGCTGTTTCGTTCGACAACGCGAGCACTGCCGGCACTCTCGAACGGACGGTTGTTTGCGAGAGACTCAGCGGCGCTGAAATGTTTGCAGTTGGGTGTGGTGAAGTAAGTGCGACTGAGTAGCTCGGTTTTTCAAACCGAGTGAAGCGAATCGCCCGGTTTGAAAAACCGA
>JAYUFI010000959.1:0-9170 GCA_043738805.1 Planctomycetaceae bacterium
AAGTCCGCGCACAACGCGAGCGTCAGTTCTTCGCCGATGTATCGACCATTTTCATCCACGATCGCCAGCCGGTCGGCGTCCGGGTCTTGCGCAAAGCCGACGTCCGCACCGAGCCGCTTCACTGCGTCGCACAATCCGGTGAGGTTCTCAGCGATCGGTTCCGGAACGTGCTCGAAGCGACCGTCCGGCGTTCCCCCCAAGACAGTCACGTCGCAGCCCAACGCTTGCAGAAACTTCGGAGTGGCGACTCCTCCCGAACCATGATTGCAGTCCAACACCACCTTGAACCGCCGCTGCCGAATGCGCGGGACGTTGACCAACGACAGCACTCGATCCACATGTGGAGCCGCTGCATCGTCGAGTACTTCGACCGATCCTAGCTTCTCCCAGCCGACCAATTGGAATGACTTGTTCGTGAGAATGCCCAGCAGTGTTTCTCCCTGAGCCGCGTTGAGCACCGCCCCCGCTTTTGAGAACGGCTTCAGTCCGTTCCACTGAATCGGATTGTGGCTCGCCGTGATCTGCAAACCGGCTGCCGCGTTGTAATGCCGGACCAGCACTCCGCACGTTGGCGTCGTGGCAATCCCCGCGTCGAGCACTCGGCAACCCGTCGCCATCAGGCCGGAGAGCACCGCATGACGAACCATCTCACCGGTCGATCGTCCATCGCGCGACAACACGACCGCGCCCCCCTCAGCCATCGTGCCCAGGGCCATCGCGAACTCAGTCAGATACTGCGGATCGAGGCCGTCACCGATGACGCCGCGTAAGCCAGAAATGCTCAAAATCCGTTGCGACATGTCGATCTCCAACCATCCCTGTTGCGTGCGACGAGCGTGACGTCAATCAATTCGGGCGGCCTTATAGTGCCGCCGCTGTTGTTTGAGAACAGCGTCACTCAGTCCACTTTTTGATGTCATTTGCCCGAAGTTCCAACAAGTCTCGACACGCCGTTTCGCTGGCCGCGCGAGCGAACACCGTGCAAATCGGCCAGCCTGCTGCGAGCGGACTGTGTGGCGCGGGAATGTCGGCAAGCTGTGGTTGTTGATCGGCCGTTTTCCAGGCTAAGTTGTCGGTGCCATCGGCCATTAGCTTTTCCAAATCTGGGGCGATGCCGTTGGTCGTGGCGAAGACGATCCGTTTTCCCACAATCGATCTTTGCGGAATCGGTGCAGTTGATTGTGGCACGTCACTGTCGAGCGGCAGATCGCCGTTGAATGGTTCGCCGAGGCACGCCATCACATGCCACTTGAGCAACGGCCAATTTGTCGCACGTTCGAGAACCTCGACCGAAGCGGTGTATCGCGGATTGACCTCCGTCGGCCACGGGACCTCATCTGCGAGGATGAAGTCGCAACCAAACAGACCTCGCAGACCAGTCTCTTTCGCCAGCGCCGTTCCGATCCGCTGAATTTGCTCCAACGTGAGATGGCTCACTTCAATCGGCCCGATCGAGCCGGCGTAACCGAATTCCGTCGGCGCTCCCACCTCAAAACCGATCAATTGCTCGCTCACACCGATGAATCGCACGCCGCTCGATGCGGCAATAAATAAAGCGGAGATCGACCGCCCCGTTCGCTGTTCTTGGAAATACACGCGGCGTTCGGCCGCTCGGCGTTTTCCGTCCCAAAGCCGAATACCGACGCCTCCACCGCTCCGCACGGGCTTGATCAGCCAACTGTTTTGCGATGGCGGGAATTCGTTTTCCGGGACAGACCTCAAAGCCGGAAGGTCGTGGGCTCGTAACGTTCGCTCTAACCAAAACGGATCGCGAATTTTTCGCAGCACTTCCGGTGGGTTCCCCAGTAACGGATGTCGGCGGCTGATCGCCGCGATCAATTTCGGCTCGTTCTCGAGAGCACCGACATAAAGCCACGGAGTCGGTGGCAACGATTCCACCGCCGCAAGCAATCCGCGCGGGTAATCGCGAAACGGCAACACGGTCGCAAGGCGGTGCAGATCTTCGTCACCAAACCGATCGGCACAGATCGGCCGAAAGCCGGCTCGAACGGCGCTGGTCGCCGCCGCGCGGGTGCTGCCTCCCAGAATTAGCAGCGTCGGAGGTAAAGAGGTCATGAATTTGGTCCGCTGAGGCAATCCGGCTCGCTGGCGAAGCGCCCGGCGAGTTGATACACCATCGCCCGTTTCATCGCCAAGTCCGGCGGCAAATCCCGGACGAATCGTTATGGAAATCCTGGGGATCGGTGCCTGACTCGTTGGTTTGAGCACATTTCGGCCCCGTACTCATCACTCAGTTAGGAGTTGCAACTATGTCGATGTACGTCGGCGAAGCTCTGTGCGGCGAAGGTAATGAAGTGGCTCACATCGATCTGTTGATCGGTGACAAAGACGGCCCGGTGGGCAGCGCGTTTGCGAACGCTCTCTCTTCACAGACACAAGGACACAGCAACCTGTTGGCCGTGCTCACCCCGAACCTCGCCGTCAAGCCGGCCACCGTCATGATCACTAAGGTCACGATCAAGGGCGCGAAGCAAGCGGTCCACATGTTCGGCCCAGCTCAAGTCGCCGTCGCTCGCGCGGTCGCCGACAGCGTCGAGAAGGGAATCATTCCGAAGGACCAAGCCGAGAAGTTGGTCATCGTGTGCGGCGTCTTTATTCACTGGCTCGCCGCCGACGATCAGAAGATTTTCCAATACAATTACGAAGCCGTGATGCTGTCGATCGCTCGCGCCATGAAGAATGAGCCGTCCGTCGACGAAATGCTCGCCAAGAAGGCTGCCTCCAAGCACCCGTTCTTCGCTGGCTAATTTGGGCTGATTGCTGTCGTTCATGGAGACCCGGCTTCACATTGAGGCCGGGTTTCTGCTTTTGAATCCTCGTTTAACCATCTCTCACAGCAACCTGTCATGCGCAAAATCCTCATCCAACTCGACACTGATCCGCATCCGTCCGTCTTTGATCGAGTTGTCGCGATCGATGCTGGCGTTGATGAACTGTTTTCCTATGGCGGAGTGACGCCAGAGAATGTTGTCGGACTTGTTCACGGAGCGATCTTCACTCGCGGCGTGCCGGACCTCAAGAACACGGCGATCTTCATCGGCGGAAGCAACGTCGAGGCGGGCGAGTTGCTGTTCAAGAAAGTTCAGAAGACGTTCTTTGGTCCGATGCGAGTCTCGGTGATGATGGACTCGAACGGCTCGAACACGACTGCGGCGGCGGCGGTGCTTGCCGCTCGCAAACAAATGCCATTGGCGAGAGCCGCCGCGTTGGTTCTCGGAGGGACCGGGCCGGTAGGGCAGCGAGCGGCTCAGATCCTGGCCGCCGAAGGAGCGGAAATTCGTGTCGCCTCGCGAACACGTGACAAGGCTGAGCAAACCTGTTTCGCAATCGCCGAAGCAGTCTCTGCCGCACGGATCACTCCGTGCGCGACCGGGACTCCCGCAGAACTCGACGCGGCTTGCGAAGACGTCTCGCTCATCATCGCAGCGGGAGCGGCCGGAGTTGAATTCATTTCCGCTGAGCAGCGTGTCAGCTTGAAGTCGCTGAAGGTGGCCATCGATTTGAACGCCGTGCCGCCGCTGGGCATCGGCGGTGTGGAAGTCATGGACAAGGCAAAGGATCGCAACGGCGTGATCTGCTACGGAGCGATCGGTGTCGGTGGCACCAAAATGAAAATTCACCGAGCGGCCGTTGCTCGACTGTTTGAGTCCAACGATCAAGTCCTCGATACCGCTGCGATCTACGCGATTGGCCAGTCACTTTGACTTTTGTTTGGAGTGCGGTGTGTCAGCACCGCTTTGAATTTCTTTGGACGTATTATCGAACACCAATGATCGCCTTGACGACTCGCTGAGCCCACAGGCTAAAAGCGGTGCTGACACACGGCACTCCAAAGTACGTCGTCCTGAACTGCTCGCGCCTGCCGGTGATTTGGAGTGTGCTCGCGCGGCTGTTGAGAACGGTGCGGATGCCGTTTACTTCGGGCTCGACTGCGGCTTCAACGCGCGGGTTCGAGCGGCGAATATCGCGGACGAACAACTTCCCGAACTGATGCGGTTGCTACATCAGCGCGGCGTGAAGGGATACCTCACGCTCAACACGCTCGTCTTTACCGATGAGTTGCCGGAAGTCGAACGGCTGATCCGGCGAGTGGCCGAAGTCGGCGTCGATGCGGTGCTCGTGCAAGACATTGGCGTCGCGCGGCTCATTCGAGCAATCTGTCCCGATTTGTCGATTCATGCTTCGACACAGATGACGCTGACGAGCGCTGAGGGAATCCGTATCGCAAAAGAGTTGGGCGTCGAACGAGTTGTGCTGGCTCGCGAACTGTCGATCAAGGAGATCTCGAAGATCGCCCGCAAGATCGACATGCCGCTGGAAACTTTCGTGCATGGAGCGCTCTGCGTGGCGTACTCCGGACAATGCCTTACGAGCGAATCGTTCGGCGGACGCAGCGCGAACCGCGGGCAGTGTGCTCAAGCCTGTCGGCTCCCTTACGAGTTGATCTGTGACGGCAAAGATGTCGAGTGCGGCGATCAACAATACTTGCTCAGCCCGCAGGATTTGGCCGCGTATGCACTCGCGCCGGAATTGATCGACGCCGGTGTGATCTCCTTCAAAATAGAAGGGCGTCTGAAAACACCGGAGTACGTGGCGAACATCACTCGGCATTATCGGCAGGCGATCGACATGGCGGTCGCCGGCGGGCCAGTGGAGTTGTCGGCACAGCATGTCGAAGAGATGCAGCTTTCCTTCTCACGCGGGTTCTCGCCCGGTTGGCTGAAGGGAGACGACCACAAGATGCTGGTGCCGGCCATGTCGTCGTCGAAGCGAGGCGTCTTCTTGGGGACCGTCCGCTCGGTGAATCGCGGCGGCGTGGCCGTTGAGTTGGCGTGCGGCATCGCGGTGGGAGATGGCATCGTTTTCGAGGGGGATCGAAGCAAGGACGAAGAGCAAGGAGGCCGCGTCTACGAAGTCTGGCATCGCGGACGACAGTTGGATCAGTCAATTTCGGTCGGTGTCGTCGAGCTCACCTTTCAACGCGGCGCGATCGATCCGAACGCTCTGTGGCCCGGTCAACAAGTTTGGAAGACGGACGATCCGAAGCTGACGGCTCGTTTGCGAAAGACTTTTGTGGGTGCTGACCCACTTCGGCGCGTACCCCTCGATCTGCGTGTCGAGGCGATCGTCGGTCAGCCGTTGCAGATTGTCGGTCGCTCCGAATCGGGAGCCGTGTGCTCAGTGACATCCTCCGCTCCGTTGGAGATCGCGCGGAAGCATCCGATGACAGAGGACTTCTTACGCTCTCAACTGGGCCGAGTCGGCAACACGGTCTTTGAACTACGGAACCTCGAAGCGGTCATCGAAGGCTCGCCGATGCTGCCGCTGAGCGTGCTTTCTGAATTACGGCACGAAATGGTGCGGCAGTTGGACGAGTCGTCTGCGCGAGTGCCGGTACGTCGCATTGCGACCGAGTCGGCGTTGACCGCGCTGCGCGTCGTCAGACATTCCAAACCGGACAGCCGGATTGAAAATCCGGCCTACAGTGAGAAGGCATCTCTTCATGTTCTCTGCCGAACTCTCGATCAACTTCGAGCGGTGCTCGCGCACGGCGAGCGGAAGATTGACTGCGACTTTCAGGACATCCGCGAATATCGCGGGGCGGTGAAACTCGCTCACGAAGTTGGTGCTGAGATCTTGATTGCGACACCGCGTATCCAGAAGCCGGATGAAGTTGGCTTGTTTCGTTCGTTGCTCAAACACGGAGCGGACGGAATCCTTGTGCGGAATCTCGGCGGACTGTGGTTCTACGCGGAAGAGAAAGTCCCATTTGTCGTGGACTTCTCACTCAATGTGACGAACGAACTCACCGCTCAATTCTTGATGGATCGGGGCGCGAAACGTGTGACCGCATCGTATGACCTGAACCGTGAGCAATTGCTCGACCTCGTCGGGGCCTGTCCGCCGGAATGGCTGGAAGTGGTGATTCACCAGCACATGCCGATGTTCCACATGGAGCATTGCGTCTTCTGCGCGATGCTCTCGCCGGGGACGAACAAGACGAACTGTGGGCGGCCTTGTGACATTCACAAGGTCGAACTGCGAGACCGCATCGGCATGGAGCATCGCCTGCTGGCGGACGTGGGCTGTCGCAATACGTTGTTCAACGCGGTCCCACAAAGCTCCGCCGAGGTTGTGCCGGAGTTGCTGGCTCGCGGCGTGCAGCACTTTCGAGTCGAACTACTCGATGAATCGCCGCAGGAGATTCGGCTGGTGCTTGATGCTTATCGCGACTTGCTCGCGGGCAAGATCGCTGGACGCGACGTCTGGCAACAACTCAACGCGGCGAACCGAGTCGGCGTGACTCGCGGGACGCTCGAAGAACGCCGCAACCCGCTCGCGATTCTGTGACACACGTTCGTAGTTCCGCCTTCAGGCGGTTTCATTCGGAGTTGCCGCCTGAAGGCGGGACTACGGACTATTCTTGCGACGCTGAGGACTTCGTTTTGCCAGCTTGGTGGCAACTTCGCGTTTTGCCTTTGCGGAGCGAACGTGTTTACGAAAGAACGCAATCGCCTCGTCTTTGGAAATCGAACCGTCGGCCACGCCGAGTGTGAGATCAATCAATCTGTCATCAGTCGCAACGAGTTCATGGTCATTGAGCAAGACGAAGGTTTCAGCCGTCGCGATCACAACTCTTTTGTTGCCGTCGACGAACGGGTGGTTCTTGCACAAGTGAAACAAATAGGCCGCCATGGTGGGAAGTCCGGCGTGCAAGAACTCGCCACAAAATTGTGCCTGTGGCATCGCAGCGGCGGACTCCAACAAACCACGATCACGGAGTTCTGGGCTACCACCGTGTTCCTCGATCCTGCGTCAGTGAACTTCCAGCACTTGCTCAATCGTTAGAAAGGCAATCTCTGAACTCATTGCGACAACCGTTTCAAAAGTTTGTGGCGGGTTTTGACAATTCGGTTGAGGCGCTGCTGAAACTTTTCATCATCGGCAGTGATCGCCGCCACCGGAGTCACCAAGAGCGAACCGTTCGTCACTGTCAGGTTCACTTGGCCTCCTTCGGCCAACCCAATCAGTTCGAGAATGGCTTTGTCGAGCAAGAAGGCGTTGCCGTTGTCCACTTTGCGAATGGTCTTGACCATGAGACACCTCCTTCGGTTAATCCGGCTGTTATGCCGATTGTCTGAGAGAGGCAACGTCGAGGATCAAACTTTAGCAGGCTCAGCGAACTTTCGCGGTCGCGTGGCTCAGTGCCGCTCGTTGGTATTCCGGCAGCGACAACTGTTGTGTTTTGAGGTCTTTCAACAGGGATTCCCAATGTTGGATCTTGCTGCGATCGCTCGCATCTAAGTTCCAGGAAAGTTCGTGTTTCGCTTTTAGCTGTAACGGCTTGTCGAACTTCGCTCGGAGTTGCACTTCCACAGGGAATAACTTCAGCTTGCGGATTTGCTGATTGAGTTCCAATCGCGCCGTCGGAAAGACAGGTTGCGGATGCAGGACGAAGTTGAGTCGGCAGGCCCAGTCGGCGTAGTTGAGGTAGGCTTCGACTGCTTCGGGTTGAACGCCCTCTTGTCCACGAACTTCATAGGTCAGCGGCTTGCTGTCCAAGAAGAGTCGATGCTGCTGAGCGTCATATTGTTTCGTGAATTGCGGATGGAGTTGAAATCGCAGGTGGCTGACAAAGTCTTTTGAGGAATTGGGCTTGGTTTCGAGCGTTTGAATTTGTTGCGAGAGGCGCTCCTCGGCCACTTGCAGCAAGTGTTTCAGCTCATCGAAATCCACGCTGGTACGAATTCCCTTGTCCGAGTTGATGATCGAACATCGGCGTAGTGACGGTTCCAAAATCGTGACCTCACCATGAGACAGGATCAGGTCATAGATCTTTCCGGCGTGCCAGAGAGTCAGGCTGCGCGAGACTGGTTGGTCGCTGGCATTCACATCGTAAACAGTGGTATAGACACGAAACTCTTGGGCCACGCAGGGGGTGGTCAATGCGCAAAGGCTCGCAACAACGACACCGAGAAAGACTCGGAGCATGCGCGTCTCCATGCAGTTCTACTGCTCTGAAATGTGGTGGGAATTGAGAGAGTGGGTGGACGAAATCGAGGGGATTGTGCCGTGAGGCGAAGGGAACCAGCCGAGCCAGAACGGCTCAATTAGTTTGGTCAGGAAGAGATTCCTGACGGTGGGCGATCAGTAGCAGTTGGACCATAGCACCCTTTGCAGAATTGCAGCAACAGGACTTCACGCGTCTGAAAATGCCGAGGCGACTCAGGCAACGTTTTTTTGATCTTGCCCACGAAAAACACGGAAGGAGCCGTGAGTGAATCATTCACGCTCCGTAAATCAAGCACGCGCTGCCGGGCGTCTGAACCTCGTTTCTTTCCGTGTGTTCTGTCGGCAACAATTGCTCGACTTAAGTAGTCAGCTACCTCGTTTTTTGCGTTTCTTATCGTGGTCGTGAGAATGTCCTCCGTCATGGTCGTGATCATGACCGCAATCGTGATCGTGGTCATGCCCGCCGTCGTGATCGTGCCCGCTGTCGTGATCGCGCTCGCTGTCGTGATCGTGTTCGCTGTCGTGATCGTGTTCGCTGTCGTGATCGTGTTCGCTGTCGTGATCGTGTTCGCTGTCGTGATCGTGCTCGCTGTCGTGATCGTGCTCGCTGTCGTGATCGTGCTCGCTGTCGTGATCGTGTTCGCTGTCGTGATCGTGCTCGTGTTGATCGTGCTCGTGTTGATCGAACGCCTGATTGACCTGTTCGGCGAAGCTTTGTTCGGCGACGCGGTAAATCTCGCGGATGGGAACTTTGCGTTCGGAGGCCATCTTCGCGCACGCCTCGAATTCCGGAGTAAACAGCGGTCGTTCGCCGTGTCGCCAGCCGAGCTTTCCTTGCAACAAACCGAACGGCGTTTCAATGACGCACGATTGCCGAGCTCGTTTCGATCGCTGCATCAATTGGCGGCGGATGCCGAACGTGAAGGTCTCGGTGAAGATGATGTTTTCCATCACCTGCAAATCAGCGGGGCGGCACAAGACGGCGAGCAACACCCCCGGCCGATTCTTCTTCATTTGGATCGGCGTGGTGAAGACCTCAACCGCTCCAGCGTCGAACAGCTTTTGTTTCGTGTAGCCGATCACCTCTGGCGTGACATCATCCAAATTCGTTTCGAGCTGCACGACTTCATCCGATT
>JAYUFI010000960.1:0-1253 GCA_043738805.1 Planctomycetaceae bacterium
CGCTTGTGGCAGTTCTTCCGGCGAACGGACGATCGTCACGCCGAGGCTCGAACCTTGCGCATCCGGCTTGACGGCCAGCGGATATCCGATCGCAGCGGCCTGTTGTTGAATGCGAGCCGCGTTGTCCTTCTCGTGCATCAACACATACGGCGGAGTCGGCACGCCATGTTGCACGAAGCGTTCTTTCGCCGCCGACTTGCTGAACGCGAGCCGGGAGGCGGTCGAATCGCTGCCGGTAAACGGGATGCCCGCATCTTCCAAAATTTGTTGCACGTGCCCGTCTTCGCCGTACGTCCCATGCAACGCGAGGAACGCGACGTCGTAGCCGGACCAATCGAGCGTCGTGAGTTCGATCTGCGCGGGATCAATGCGCGTCACGATGTGCCCGCGTTCCGAAAGTCCCTTCGCCACAGCGTCGCCGCTTTCGAGGCTGATGTTCCGCTCACGCGATTTTCCGCCCGCGAGGACGGCGATTCGTAATGGTTGCTCGTTGATCATGAGTCGCTTCCTTGCGATGTGTAGGTTGGGACTGCGCCCCGACCGATAACCGAGTAGGGCAAACGCCGGTCGGGACGCAGTCCCAACCTACGCAACCGCGCTTCTACCAAATCTGGATTTCTAGCTCCAGATCGACACCAAACTGCTCCGAGACCTTCG
Source organism: Planctomycetaceae bacterium (assembly GCA_043738805.1). Classification (GTDB taxonomy): domain Bacteria; phylum Planctomycetota; class Planctomycetia; order Planctomycetales; family Planctomycetaceae; genus SXKJ01. Next base: position 658 of record JAYUFI010000960.1, read on the forward strand.
ATCGTGTGAGGTCAATCAGCCGCAAAACGTCGTCCGATTTGCAGCCTTCGCTCGTCACGATGAAGTTCGCGTGACGGTCGCTGACCGATGCACCGCCGACGTGAGTCCCCTTCAAACCCGCTTGATCAATCAGCGATCCGGCACTCAGGCCGCGCGGGTTTTTGAAGATACAGCCTGCCGATTGATCGGAGAGCGGTTGCGACGACTTCTTCATGATCCAGATTTTTTTCATCCGCTGCGTGATCTCTGCGGGATCATCCGATTGCAAAACGAACGTTCCTTCGAGAATGAACGGCTCAGTGATGTTGCTCGAACGATACGCGAACGACAGCTCATCCCCCGTGCGAGTGACGAGTTCACCCTTCGCATTCATGGCCAAGACCGACTTCGTGACTTGGCCAATCTCACCGCTCTTGCCCCCCGCGTTTCCCCTCAACGCGCCGCCGATCGTGCCGGGGATTCCCGTCAAAACCTCGAAACCTGCGAGTCCCGCTTTGACGCTGGCCGAGATCACTTGCGAGAGCAACGCCGCCGAACCCGCGCGAACTTCGTGGCCGTCGATCGTCACTTCCGCAAGCTGCGGATCGACAAGCTGA
>JAYUFI010000961.1:0-1252 GCA_043738805.1 Planctomycetaceae bacterium
TGCAAGAGCTGCGCACGAGTACGCCCAATCGAAGTTGTATACCGCCGACGCCGATGCGCTTGAACAACGCATGAAAGAGGCGAAGGAGTTGGCTGCCGATGGTCCGGTCTCGCAGGGGACATTCTGCTATCACAAGATGACGGCCGATTCGATTCAACCTGCGCCGTGGCGGTTGCTGCAATTCATGTGGGGTAAGACTGAGGCCGACTTGGATGCTGCCTACCGGGTTGCGAAGGACGACAAGGGCGACAAGATCATCACTGAATCGGCGGTCAATAGCATGATTCGCAAGGCCAACGCAGCGCTGGAAACTGTGAATTATCCCAAGCGGTTGTCGAAGCCGAAGAACGTCCGCAAGATCGTGTGGGGCTGACTCGCCAATAACTCGCCAGCGCGGCGACGGATCGGCGAGTCATGGTTCTTAATTTGTGTTCCGTTGTGGTTTTTAACCTCACACGGAGACACAAGACATGGAAGAAACGCTCCCCGTCCGATCCATCCCGCCGACACCGAGCATCCGTGAGCGACTCGGCCAACTTGTGCGTGAGTCGATTCTGACGCGCCGTCTGCTGCGTCTCGCCGAGCAACGCGACAAGCTCGCCCCCGCACCGAACGACACGCACGAACGGACAGACGGTGAGGTATCCCATGCGTGACACTTTGTCCGCATCACCGCGCGAGTCTGTGCTGATCGACGCCGCCGAGTTCGCGCGAATGCTGTCCGTGAGCAAGCCGACACTCTGGCGCATGCTCTCCGCGCAGAAGAAGATCCCTGAACCGATCCGACTGACTTCTCAATGTCTTCGCTGGCGTCGCGATTCTGTGCTCGCATGGATCAACGCTGGCTGCGAACCCGTCGCCACGAGCAACAACAAGAAAGAGAGCGAAATCGAATGACATCACTTCCACGACTGACCAGTGAAACCAATTTTGTGATCGAACAAGTGGAGAGGAAGCCCGATACGTCTGGCGATTTCGTCGTGACGCTCAGACTTACGGACGGTGAACGGCGAAGTCTTTGTGTGAGTCACGACATACTTTTTGATTTCGGTACGTTTCGCGCTGCGGCATTGTTCGGAGCGAATGTCCTGCTCCGGCACGAAGCGGAAGAGGAGACGCCGGAAGGCCGACTTGCATGGCTCAATATCATTTCTGAAGCGATCATTCGTGGCAACGAACGGCCCGCCTTGACGAAGGGCGGTGACTAATGGACGGCTGGCGTCGTGTGTCACGGGAGCGGCCGTGTCCAATC
>JAYUFI010000962.1:0-9150 GCA_043738805.1 Planctomycetaceae bacterium
GCATCGCCAGATTATGGAACGTCGCGACAGGCGCATTGCACGCAGTCCTTCCGCTTCCCTCATGGGGACATCGCGTCGCCTTTGCTCCGAATAGCGAACAATTGGCGGTCAATGGCATCAATGAAGGCTTTCTGCTGTTCGACCTGAAGACAGGAGCAACTCGATTCCCCTCGATTCCTCTCGGTGCGAGTGCCGTGGCTTGGTCCCCCGATAGCAACCAGCTTGCGTGCTCTCACCGTGGTCGGTTGCGGATTTGGGACGTCGCTTCACTCACACTCCTGCGCGAAGCGGAATGTCCCCAAAGTAATTCGCTCGAATGGTCACCCAACGGGAAGTTGCTCGCGATGCACACCGGCAACGCAAACGTGGCGATCCGCGACGCCCATACGTTGGAGATCAAGATGTCGTTCGGCGTGGGCGTTCCTATTCCTGCCCACGCTCTGGCTTGGCTGCCGGACAGCCAGCGACTGGTTGTCGCTCAGGAAGGAGCACCGTCCGGGGTTTTCGAGGCCATCACCGGAGAGCAGGTCGCCAAGTTCGACGGTAGTTTCTATTGCTTCGCGATTCGCACCAATGGCCAAGAAGTCGTGGGCTTAAACAATTACGATTCGCGTCTGCACTTCTTTGATACGGCGACTGGCAAGAAGCTTCGCGAAGGGAAGAGGTTGCAAATTGAAATCTGGAGTCATCTTTCCCCCGTTGGCGGCGAGGTGTTCGCGGCAGCTGATGGCACGAGAGTCTTTGACAGCGATACGGGCAAGCTGTTGAGACGCTTCGACGGTGGACACTTCCCCGAACCGTCTTCCGATGGAAAACTGCTGGCGCTGCGAAACACACACGGTGCATCCATCCTGGAAATTGTCGATTCCCAAACCGGAAAGAAACGGCACGACCTCTCGCATGGGCAGGGCAACGTGACTCGCGTGGCGTGGTCGCCTGATGGGAAATGGCTGGCGACTGGGGCGACCGACAAACTGGTTCGCGTGTGGAACGTCGCCACCGGGAAGATCGAGCACGAACTCGTCGGACACACGGGGACGATCTGGAGCCTCGCCTGGTCCCCCGACGGCACCCGCCTCGCCTCGGCCGCCGAGGACAAAACCGTCCGCCTCTGGAATCCCCTCGCGGGAAAACTCGTCGCCACCTACGACCAGTTCCCGGAAGCGATGAGTATTGGTCCGTATCATCATTCGCTCGCTTGGACCAACAACAGCCGCCGGCTTTGGATCGCGCTGTTGAACAACATCGTGCCACTCGACGTGGCGACCGGCACGTTCGGCCCACTGGAGAATTTTTCCAACGGCAACGCCGTCGAGTTCCTCAACACATCCCCCGACGGCCAGCGGATGCTCACATGGGAATCCTACGGTTGGACGTTCGTCCGCGGCCGAGACGCTCAGGACCGCCGCCTGCTCGGCCAACACCTGGGCCAGACCGCGCAGTGGCATCCCGACAGCCGCCGCTTCCTGGGTTGGGAGCCGCACTACGGCACGGTCGGGTTCGACGTGGAGACGAACCGCCGGTTAGGAATCCTCTTCCCGTGGCTGACCGGCGACCACTGGCTCTGCCTCGGCCCCACCGGCCACTACCGAGGCAGCCCCGGCGTCGAAGACCAAATCGTCTACGTCGCCATGCTCCCCGACGGCTCCCAACGCACCTACACCCCCGCCGAATTCGCCAAAACCTTCCACTGGAAGAACGACCCGGAGAAAGCGGAATTGTTGGGGAAGTAGCCGCACCGTAGCCGCGTTCGCCAGAACGCGGATGTCTTGGTCGCGGAGCGACGAATTTGCGTGGTCGCGGAGCGACCGCCGACGGTAGCCGTGGGTTTCAACCCACGGTCGGCGATCACGCCAACCAATTTCGTCGCGGAGCGACGATTGAACCGGGGCATCGCGCGGCGACGATCGCATTGAATGCCAACACCACGACCGACGATTCAATCGTCGCTCCGCGACGAATCCATTGCGAGTCATCCGAATCCATTGCGAGTCATCCGAATCCGTGGGTTTCAACCTACGGTCGGTCTGGTGTGACGATCAGCTTGATGAGCGGGGTGCAGGGACCGGGCATGCCGATGCGAATGTCGCTGCGCCAGGTTTGGGCGACGGTCATGTAATAGGTGCCGGGTTGTGTTTCGGGAGACACCTTCACGGGGACTTCCACGAGGCCGTCTTTGATCGGCAAGGCTTGAGGGGTCATCAGGGCGCAGGCAACACCGTTCGTGGCGAGGTTCACGACTATCGGCATCGACTGTACGTCGCCCGCGCCGTGGATTTTGACTTGGATGGTCCCGCTGCCTCCCGCTTTGAGCGTGATCTCTGGTGTGACGGCAGCGACCCACGGGCCTTGTGATTTGGCGACGGCGGCGCGAGCGACGGGGCTGGCTCGAAAGTAGCCGGTGTCGCTGGTGTAGAACAGCGTCAGAGGGATCGCTTCGCGTTCGATGACGATGGGCGAGACCCCCTCGGCACGAGATCGGCCAACGATGCGAAATGGGATGCACGTTCCCGGTTGGGCATCGGCGGGGGCGGTGAGAGTGACGAAGACTTTGGGTTGGTACGTGGTGAAGGGACGGATGCCTTTGATGCCGAGCGACGTCGCGGAGCTGCTGGACCATCCGGCGGGGAGACCCTCAACCGAGACTTCGACGTCGTCATCAAAGTTGGCGAAGCGGTCGATGCGGACCAGCATCGCGGCGGTGGAACCCGGACCCCAGATCGGCACGGCATCCGGAAAATGCGTCACGCGGAAGTCGGGCCGAGCCTCTTCAACGGTCAAACGATAGACCGCTCGCGGGCCACTGTTGCCGGATTGCTCGGTCACTTTGACGAAGAACTCGCCCGACGCCGGAGCGGTGAATTGGAGCTTGCTGTCGGTCGTTTTGAAGTCGTGATAGCTCTCGTAGCCGGGATCGAACGACTCATCGTCGTTCTCGCCGAGCAGCTTGCCGGTCGCGTCGTAAACCTGAATCAACGTGTCGACCGGCGAGCGGATGAAACGCTGAGCAACGATCTCGAACCAGACTTTCTGTTGGGCTTCGAGTTTGACGCGATACCAATCGGCATCGCCGGATTGATCGAATCGTCCGTTGACGCAGATCGGCCACCCGAGCAACGCCGCCTGCGAGCGATCATTGTTCGGCTCGGCTTCGATGATCTCCGGGTGGCTGCCCAACACGAGCGGCACATCGAGTCCCGCATGGTTGCCTTCCAACAACGTGACGTACTGCACGAGCCGCGCGTCGGGCGTCGGCTGACCAACGGAGGCCGCGTTTGTCACGAGCGGGCTAAGGCCGATCGCGCGCTTGCCTGCCGTGATGTTCGGACCGAAGAGTTCGATGCTCGCTTCGGTTCCGCGTTGCAGGCCGGGAGGAAACGCACCCGCGACATACGGGACTTCGCCCAGCGTCAGCCGATACACCGCTTCGGGGAAGCCGCCGTAATTCAGAAGCTGCACGCGGACGAAGTAGTCGCCGTCGGCGGGGAGCGTCTGCTCGATCAGCGGATCAAATCCGATCGTGTCTTCCGCCGTCGCGAGCGTCCGGCCGCTGGCATCGAGCAACTCCAGACTGAAGTCCGCGTTGCCGTAGCTCTTGCCTTGGCCATGCACGTCCAAAGTATGAGCCGCGATCGCCGCGACAAATTTTTGACCTGCCTTCGCCGTGACGCGAAAGACATCCAGATCGGCCTGCGGATTGATGCGGCCATTCACCACCGCCGCGCCGCTTTCAATTCGTTGAGCATGTGCGATGTCGTTGTTCGGCTCGGCTTCGAGATGCTCCGGCAGACTACTGACGACGAAGTGAGCGAAGTTCGTGAGGCCGCTGCGTTCGCTGAGGACTCGGAGCCAGCGGCGTCCCAGCGGCGCGTCGGCCGCAATGTCGAGCGTCGCTTCCACCGTGTTACCGTTGATCGACTTCAGCTCTTTCACCGAGATGCCGCCTGGCCCGTCGATCACGATGTCCTTCGGAAGCGACAACCCGCTGCCGTGACCTTTGAATTCCACTTTGACCGAGGTGCCGCGCGCTCCGCCGTTGGGAAAGATCGAATCGAGCCGGCATTCCTCGTACTGCGGAGCCATCGGCTGAGCACGAGCGGACGCGGCGAGAAACAGGCAGATCAGGAGACCGGCAGCCCAACTCGTCACGGATCGGTGCCAAGACATTTTCATTCGGCTTTCGCTTTCGTATCTGCCGCCATCACCCCACCGAGCTTGTCTCGGTGGAATCAGGGCTTTTGCACTACGAGTTGCATCGCTCGAAATCGCAATCGACGACGTAGTGCAGAGGCCCGCGAACCACCGAGGCAAGCTCAGTGGGGTCGCATATTTCAGGTTTACGCGAAGACTTCTTCGATGGCTCGGCCACCGTTGTTGATCAGGATGGGGCGGCCGTCGTTGGAGACGTATTCCTTCGAGTCATCAATCCCCATCATGCGGAAGATCGTGGCGGCGTAGTCGAGCGTCGTGTTGGCTCGGCCAGCGACGTTCTCGCACTTCGCATCAGTTTGGCCGACGATGCTCCCCATGCGAACGCCCGCTCCGCTAAAGCCAATCGCGTTGCAGAGCGGATAATGATCACGGCCCGCCGCGCCGTTGACTCGCGGAGTGCGACCGAACTCGCCCGCACACAGCACGACCGTGTTGGACATCATGCCGCGTTCGGACAGGTCAGTGAGCAACGCCGACCACGCTCGGTCGAGCGTCGGCAGCAGCGGGTCTTTCAAGCGAATGAAGTTCTTGTCGTGCGTGTCGTAACCGGTGAAATCGACGGACACGAAGCGAACTCCCGATTCGACCAAGCGCCGCGCGAGCAACGTCGCTTGCCCTTCGCGCGTGCGGCCATAGCGGTCTCGCAGCGCGTCCGGTTCGGCATTCAGATCGAAGGCCTGTTTGGCGACCGGCGATGTGATGAGGTCATACGCCTGACGATAGAACTCGCTCCGTTCGGAGACACCTCCTCCCGACTTATCAACCTGCCGCTGCCAAGCATCGAGCCGATCGAGAATGCGGCGGCGGCGCTGAGTTCGCTCGGCCCCGACCTGCGAGGGGATCGACACGTCCTCAACGGAGAAATCTTTGTCCTGCGGATTACGGCGGACCATCAACGGACTGAACGCCGATCCGAGATAGCCGCCGCCGGAATACATCATCGGGCCCGCCGCGCATTGCACGTATGGCGGCATTCCATTCTTCCAGCCCAGCTCCTTCGACACGACCGATCCGAAGCAGGGATAGACCGTCGAACCGACCGGGGCAGCGTTGACATCGGGCACTTGCGGGTAGCCGGTCAACATCCAGTGAGTCGCTTCGGAATGCTGGCTGCCTTGATGGACGATGGTCCGCACCTGGCAGACCTTGTCCATTTGCTGGCTCATCAATGGCAAGTGTTCGCAGACCGACAGGCCCGGCAGGTTGGTCGCGATTGGCTGGAACTCGCCGCGATACTCGATGGGAGCATTCGGCTTCATGTCCAGCGTGTCGATGTTGCTCAAACCTCCGTTGGTCCAAAGCAGAATAAAGTTGGTGTCCTTGCGAGCTGTCGCAGGCTGAGCTTGCTCAGCCTGCAAGAGCTTCGGCAACGTCAAGCCGAACAAGCCCAGGCTGCCGACTTGCAACAACGCGCGACGTGAGATGCCCTCGCAGTTTCGAGTGAGATGGTTGAGTTGGAACATTGATCTCTCCATGTCCTGAAAGCTGTTTTCACAAGTAACTCGAAGCGTCAGCGAGGGCGAGCGCTTCACGACGCGATGAGTCCAGAGTCCTTTGGAGCGATCGCCCTCGCTGACGCTTCGGGTTACTTTTTCATTCAATGACCGAACACGAACTCCGAACAATTGAGCAACGCCCACAGGATGTCTTGCCACGCTTCGTCGCGAGGCGTTCCAGCGGCGAGCGTTTCGCGGACTGCCAAGCGTTCCTCGTCAGTCGGGCGACGGGCGAGGGCCGTCAGATACAGCTCTTCGACGATTTCGTCATCCGTGCGGTTGGCCTTGAGTCTCTCTGCCAGACGGCCAGTTGGCGACAGAATTTTGTCGTGCAAAGCCGAGCTGTTCGCCAAGTGCAACGCTTGCGAAAGATCGGTGTTTGAGCCGCGAGCACACTCGCAGGGATTGTTGCGCTGAGGTCTCCCAAACGTACTGAGGAAATGGGACGCGATCGTCGGGTCGGGAAGCGCGATCGCTCGTGTGCCGACCGGCTGGCCGACGAATGATTCCGTCGCGCCGGTCACTTGATTGATCGCGTCGAGCAACACTTCGGCCGACAGTCGGCGCGGAACTCGGTATGTGAAGAGCAGTCCGTCGGCATCGCGAGGAGGATTGAGTTCCGGTGCGAGCTGATACACCCGCGAGTTGCAGATCGTGCGGAGCAGATGCTTCACATCGAAACGATATTCGACAAAATCCTTCGACAGTGCATCGAGCAGCGCGGGCAGCGACGCGGGATTCGTGGCTCGCATGTCATCGACCGGCTCAACCAAACCGGCACCGAGCAACGCGGCCCAGTAGCGATTCGCAAAGTTCCGAGCGAAATACGGGTTGTCCGGTTTCGTCATCCAGTCGGCGAGTTGTTGCCTCGGATCAACGTTGACTCCGGTTGAATCCGTCGGCGTTTGAGTCGCGTCTGAAGAACCAGCGAGCTTCGTCGCCGCGCTTCCGAAGACGCGCGGCGCGACGACCATCTGCGGCTTGCGATTCGGATTTTCTTTGTCGGTCGCGCGGATGCTCTTCGGCCCGCCGAATCGTGCTCCGGCAGTTCCGCTGTCCTTGGTTTCCAGCTTCGAGAAGAACGCGGCGAGGCCGTAGTAATCGTCCTGGCTCCAAACTTCGTTCGGATGATGATGACACTTGGTGCATTGCAGCCGAATACCGAGAAAGACCTGCGAGGTCGTCTCGGCGAGGTCTTCGACTTTCTCGTCAATGAAGAAGTAGCCGACGGGGCCGTTCGTAAACAGGTTGCCCTGCGCGGTGAGCAGCTCGCGTGTCATGACATCGAGCGGCTTGTTGTCTCGCACCGATTGACGAATCCAGCCGTTGAAGCTCGCCAGCCCTTTGTCGCCGAGATACCGGCGATGTGCGCGCAGCATGTCTCCCCATTTCAGCGACCAGTAATCGACGTACTCAGGTCGAGCCAGCAACTCATCCACGAGTCGCGACCGCTTGTTCGCCGACGTGTCCGCTTCAAACTTGCGGACCTCGTCGGGCGTCGGCAGCGTGCCGATGAGGTCGAGAAATACGCGACGCAGAAACGTCGCATCGTCCGCCAACGGAGCGGGCTGAACGCCGAGTCGCTTCCACTCGGCGGCAGCAATCGCGTCGAGCATGTTCTGTGGCGGAAATTCAAACTCCTTCTGAGGACCAAACGGAACCGAAACGCTCACCGACGCCACCTGGCCGAGATACCGCACCGTGACCGCCGTCTTGCCCGATCGGTGCGCCGTGACAACGCCGAGCCGCGACACCTCCGCAATCGTCTTGTCTCGCACATCAAACAACGCCCACGGAGTGACATCGCGCGACGAGCCGTCACCAAACGTCGCGGTGATTCGCAAGCGAGTAGGTTGGGACTCTGTCCCGACCGTCCCGTCGTGAGTGAACGACAAGATCGCTTCCGGCGGATCGACTTTAATTTTCAAACCCGCCAGATCGTCGTCTTGCGGGCCGGGCATTCCGCTGGCCAGCCACTCGCGCAAGACCGCCGCGACTTCTGAATCCGCCGAAATCCGCCGTCCGCCGCCGTGCGGAACAGCTCCGATCGGCTTGAGCAGCAGCAAACTCTGATCGGGCGAGCCGACATTGACTCGCCGCCCGCGTGAGGATTTCGTCAGCACGTCGTAATCAAACGCGGCATCAAATCCGAGCAGCGACAACGAGAACCCGCCTCGCCCCTGAAACGAACCGTGACAAGCCCCGGAATTACATCCCGCCTTCGTCAACGCCGGAATAACATCGCGAGTGAACCGCAACGGCTGCTCACGCGGTCGCCCCGCCGGAACAATCCGCTGCTGAGCCGGATCAGCGGCCGTCGTGGTTTCAGACAATGGCACGTTGAGGATCACGACCAGCACCAGCGTCAGGACACTCAACCGCATCACCATGAAGTCCATCCTCATGACAGCCAAGATTTTCAAATGCTCGACACAACGCACGAGCACGCTTGTCCTGAAACGCCTACAAACCAGTTGTTACCTTCCGCTACTTTACATCAAAAACGGCAGATATGAAGTCGCCAACGAAAGGATGTTGCGACAAGTCCTTCGCTGGCGCGTCAGACTTCAATGAGACCCCGAATAATTCAGGCTCGCCCTCGGTTCGGTGAATTTGAACCACTACGAAATTTCGACCGATTCCAAAAAGCTGTTGACCAACCTCAAGCACGCATCCGTCTGTAGCCAGTGAATGAGATGGCCGACTTTCGGAAGTCGCACGCGAGCACAATCGGACATCAGTCGCTCGGCTTCAGCCGCGTCGTCATCGGTCAGCATTCCGCCCATCGCGATGTCAGCTTGCAGAAGCAATGCAGGGCATGTGATGTTCGACAACACGTTCGCCCAATCGAAGCCAGCGAGCCAGCGTCCCGCAATAATCGGCGACAGCACATCGCGATCCAGTTGCTTCAAACAGCGTGCCGTGAATCGCAGTGAGGCCATGTCGCGCGTGTCCCCCAATCGGACGGAGCCTCCTTTGCTCGGAGTCGTCAGCGGAATCTCAGCCAACTGCCGCGCGAGCGTTCCGACCGGCAACGTCGAACCCGCGAACGGCTGCACCCCCGCGAAATAACTCAACAGCGCCGACTGACCAATCTTCGAGCCCATCGTTCCGAACGGTGGGTCTTCCAGCACGACTCCTCGGACCTGCTGATGCAACTCCGCCGCGACACCGGCCGCCACCATCGCTCCCAGCGAGTGACCATACACGACCACCGGGCCTTGCACCTGATTCTGCACGAATGCCACCGCGTCGCGCACGTAGTCCTTCACCAAGTACCCGGCCGGAACTCGCGATGACAGCCCGTGCCCTCGATGATCCAACACATGCACATGCCAGCGTGTACTCAGCGTCGGAATCAACGGCACAAAACTCTGCCACCGCCGCGTGACTCCATGAAAGAAAACCAGCGCCGGCCCGTTTCTCGGTCCCGTGGCAAAGT